>NZ_QTPU01000015.1:0-187723 GCF_003857805.1 Burkholderia sp. Bp9099 | reverse complement strand
TTTAAAGAGCATTTCTGCGAGGACCCGGAGGCTTTCTCAGCAGCGCTGCGTTTTCAGCAGCAGAGAAGCGAGATTATGAACCGTCTTTTTCAGTTCGTCAACAACTTTTTAACTGCTTCGTTGCGACGACTGGGGGTCAACTTCCTGCACCGCCGAGGCCGCTACGACCCGCCCGACAGCACCGCTTCCCTTCTTCCCCCGCGCTGCGTTTCCGTTAGCGCGAAAGAGGCGTGATTCTAAGCACCCGCCGGCAATCGCGCAAGGGGTTCGATGGATTTTTCTTTCATCCCCGCCGATTCGGCCTTCCGGCCATGCCGGAGCACGAGACCGCTTATGGCGCAAAGAACGGACTAGAATGTGAGGTTCTTCGCCTCTTTCTATACGTATTTAATATGCGCCAGCGAATCGCCAAACGCCTCCCCCCCGACGCCGACAAACTGGTCGGCCTGTCGCTTGCGCTCTTCGCCTCGGGCAGTCGCATCGAGGATCGCTTCTGGGAAGCGAAGCTCGATGCGCTGCTTGCCAAGATTGTTCGCAACGGCAACCAGACCACGCTCGACGCAGCACTCGACCATCTGCAGCAGAACCATCCCGACGCCTATGGCGCGCTCGCCGACATGGCCGAGACGCATAGCGAATCGATGGTGATCGAACACGACGGCCAGCCGTACGATGCGCTGCTGGTCGCCGTTCCCGTTCTCGCCTGGACGCGCTACATGATTCCGTCGGGCCCGCTGAAAGGCGACGTCGCCGACGCACTGCGCACGCACCTGCAGGCGCACGTGCTCGCCACCGGCACGCTCGTCGGGCTGGCCCCGTTCCTGTACAGCATCGACCAGTTGCCGCGTCACCACGTCGAGACCTATCGGCTCGCCCAGCAGCTCGCACACGCGGCGCTCGGCCAGCACGCAGCCAAGCTCAGCTTCGGCGACCTGCCCGAAACCTCACCGATCCTGGCCGACCCACGCTTCCTGCTCGCCGTCGTCGCCGCGCCGGCCGGCGCACCGCTGTTTCGCTGGCAGGAGGAAGAACACGGCAACCGGATCGAACGCGGCCAGTGTCTCGAGCAATGGACTGCCCAGGGCGGCCCGAACCTGTCGGCTGCCCTGCCCGGCTGCGAGTTCGAATGCCTGCTTCCGGACGCGTACTACTCGGCCTGCCGCGATGCGGACGAGCGCATCCGTCCGCACACGGTCCGAACGGCCATCCGTTATCTTTTCGACACACTTGGTGCGGCACCGCAAGAGCTGCGCGCGGTGGTCGCGGGCTTCGGCGAGCGCCGGATCGACGAGTATCGCGTCGGCTTCACGCGACGTGCCAGCAACGACGTGATCTATGGCGTCGTGTGGCCGCTGTACGGTCGCGAGAACGGCGACGTGTCGATCGACAGCGCGACGCTGGAAGGCGAAGCCCCGATCGAAGGGCCGCTCGAGGAGATCGTGAGTCTGTTGAAGGAATGCGGCGTAACCGACGTCCGCCGGCACGCAGGCCGCTTCGAGCCCGAGTACTGCGACGACTGCGGCGTGCCGCTCTATGCGGATCCGCTCGGCGAGATCGTCCACGCGGAAATGCCGGAAGACGCATCGCCCGCCCAGCCGCACTTTCACTGATCGTGCAAGGCAGGCCCGCTGAGCCTGCCCAACGAAGCCGCTCCCGGTTCCTGCCGGAGCGGCTTTTTTTTCGTCCGCATTTCCCTCACGCGAAATTTCAGACTTTTCCTAATCCTTTCAGCCAAGCAGACATCGTGTAAGGTTTTTGTCATTATCGGAGCCACCCCATGCCGACGGCAGCTCAATGACTCACCTTACGGAGGTTGAATATGCGGTTCCTGGTGCTTAACTCAGACGCCGAACGGCGTGACGGACTGAAAGCCCTGCTGCGGCAGATCGACCGTCACGCCCGCATCAACGATGCACCCGATGGTTTCCAGGCGCGCCGGCTGCTGCGCACCCAGCGTTTCGACCTCGTTGCCATCGACTGGCTGGACGTCGGGCGGCACAGCGAACTCCAGGCGCTCTGCAGCGCCTGCTCGCCGACGCCCGCCGCGGTGCTGATCGACGAATCCACGCCGGAGGCCATCCAGCGCTTCTACAACTACGGCGTCGCGGGCGTGATCCCGCACTCCACACGGCCGCACCTGATCGTGCGGGCGCTCGAAATGGTTCTGCTGGGCGGCCATTACATCCCGCCGATCGCGCTCAGCCTGCTGCCTTCCGCCGCCGCGGCGCGTCACGATGCCCATTTCCAGACGCTCGCCGGATCGCTGCCGCGCCGCCCGCCAAGCAGCCTCCTGTCGCCTAGACAGGCGCAGATCATGCGCTTCGTCCATATGGGCAGCACCAACAAGATGATCGCCCGCACGCTCGGCATCAGCGAAGGCACCGTGAAGATCCACCTCGCCAGCATCTTCCAGCAGCTGGGCGCGGCAAACCGCGCTGCCGCAGTCGCGATCTACAACGGCTGGCTGTCGCCCCATCTCGAGGTGCTGCTGGCGAACCGCGATCGTGCAAGCAAGCCCGTCATCGGCGAACGCGGCCCGGTCCCCCTGCGCAAGCAACGGAACGACCGTCCATACCCGCTGCCTGCCGCGGACACCAGCACTCGCGACCTGCCGCTCGCGGCCGAACCGCGGGCGCGGTTTCGGCGCGACCGCTGATCGGACAGTCTCGATATTGCGACGGTCGACATGTGCGGATTCCCACCTTTGATGCTCAACGAGTAATATGGACCCATGGGTTTTCTTTTCACACCGCTTCCGCTCTGGGTTGGCATCGGTGGCTGGATCGCCGCCGTGGCGCTGCTCGTGCTCGCGCTCTGGAATCGTCCCTTCGTCCGGCTGCAGGACGCAACGCTCCAGCACGTGTGGCTCGCGCTCGTCACTGCGATCACGGTGCTGTGGGCCTCGAATGCGTGGCTCGAAGATGGCATCGTCATGCACCTGCTCGGCGCGACGCTGCTCGTCACGCTGTTCGACTGGACGCTTGCGCTGATCGCGATGGGTGCCGTCACGGCCGTCGCCGCGATCGTCTTCGATGCGCCGTGGCAAGGCATCGGTCTCACCTATCTGATCTACGGCGCGCTACCGGTCGCCGTGTCCGCGTTGCTGCAACGCGCCGCGATCGCGTGGCTCCCGCACAACCTCGCATCGTTCATCATCGGCCAGGGGTTCCTGTCACCGGCCATCGCGATCGTCTCGGTCGCCGCGGCCGCGGCCGGTGTCCAGCTCGCGCTCGCGGACGGCGTGCCCGTCGTGATTCCCGCCGGCTATCTGCTGAACACCGCGCTGCTCGCGCTCGGCGAAGCGTGGTTCACCGGCATGGCCACCGCGCTCATCGCTGTCTATCGTCCGGCGTGGGTCACGACGTTCGACGTTCGGCGCTATCGCCTCGGCGGCCCGCGCGCCTGAACGCGCCGGCCCCGATGCGAGCGGTGCGCGCGGCGATCCGTTTGCGCAGCGCGGGAGAGTGCAACGCCTACTGCCGCACAACTTTTTTACGCTAAGATTGAACTCCTGATCTTCATCGGGCATCTATACGTGCCCGATGCCTCATTTGCTCCTCACCAATAACCAGATGGACAGCTCACCTGCCTCGCTCCGGATTTTCCGGGCGCTCGGCAAGCTGGCGGCCTGTGTCGCGGGCCTGTCGCTTGCGCTTCCGGCACCGGTATTCGCCGACCTCCTCGACCAGCGCTCCGAACTGATCAACAAATTCGTCAACGAGATGCACGCCGATCCGATCGTCGCCGATTGTGCGGCGCACGGCAGCTTCATCGCCAGCACGTCGTCGGCCTTCGATCGCGTCGACTTCGCGCCGAACGCGTTCGAAAACGGCAAGGCGACGATCACGCCGTGGAACGATTCGTTCGATCAGGGCAAGCAGCGCGTGAAGGTCGACAACATCGTTACCGTGGATGGCCTCGGCGTCCACAGCGACGGCAGCGACCCGACACCGCTGAAATTCCGCTGCGGCTACGTCGGTCAGCAAATGCTTGCGTTCAGCTGGAACGATCCCGTGCCGCCGCTGAAGCCGCGCGTCGAGCGTCCGTCGTCGTCGACGAAGAAGTTCAACGGCAAGTCACACCGCGGCAAGGTGAAGGCCAAGGCATCCGGCCGCACCGGCAAGAAAGCCGTCGCAACGAAAAAATCCAGCGGCCAGAAGAATGTCGTGAAGAAGAAAACCGCGAAGAAGTCCTGATACGGCGGAGCGGCAACGACAGAAGCCAAAAAGCCGGCACATCATGCGATGCGCCGGCTTTTTCATATCGACGACGATGCGCTTACGCGAACGTCTCGACGTGCACCAGGATTGCCGCCAGCATTGCAGCGCCAAGCGCCGCGCTCCGTTCGCCATTCCAGCCGACCCGCTCGTCGGGCAAGTTCGCGTTGTCCTTGAACGGCATCTCGAGCGTCAGCGACAGGCAGCCGAACTGATGGCCGATGTACTTCGACGCGAGCTTGAGCGCGTCTTCCTTGTACTTGCTCGCCGCATAGCCGTGCTCGGTCTGGAAATCCGGGCTTGCGACCTTGAACGCTTCGATGAACGCGGTCTGCTCCCTGCCCTGCTGCTCGGTAAAGCTCGGCAGCATCTCCGAACCCGCAACGAACACGTACGGCAGATCTTCGTCGCCGTGAATGTCGAAGAACATGTCGCAGCCGATCGCATGGATCGCATCGCGCACGGCCAGCACTTCGGGGCTGCGCTCGGCATCGGGCTCCATCCACTCGCGATTCAGGTTCGCACCCGCCGCGTTGGTGCGCAAGTTGCCGTGCACGCTGCCGTCCGGATTCATGTTCGGGACGATGTAGAACGTCGCGCGGTCGTACAGCTTGCGCGCCACCGGATCGCCCGCCCAGTCGCCCCATCCGGCCAGCCGCTTGACGAGCCCTTCGACGAACCACTCGGCCATCGTCTCGCCCGGGTGCTGGCGCGCGATGATCCATACCTTCTTCTTCGGTGCCCCGTCGACTTCCGGCGTACCGAGCGTCAGCAGCGACATCGGACGGCCTTCGACCGTGCGGCCGAGTTCGACGACGCTCGCCTGCGGCAATTGCTGAACCGCGCCGAGGAACGCCGCATGGCGCTCTTCCGAGTACGGCTCGAAATACGCGTAGTAGATGCTGTCGAACTCGGGCGCATGGTCGATGGTCATCGTCTTGCCGTCGAATGTCGTCGGCACGCGGAACCAGTCGACCCGGTCGTAGCTCGCGACTGCACTGTAGTTGCGCCATCCCGACGGATACGCGCATTCGGCTGCATTCTCGAACGACATCACGCACCGCTCGCCGCGCGCGCCCGTCAGGCGAAAGTAGAACCATTGCGCGAATTCCGAGCGGTTGTCGCCACGTATGCGCAGCCGGATCGCGTCCGGGCTATCGCACGACACGACGTCGACGGCGCCTGCGTCGAAATTGCTGGTGATCGAAAGGGTCATCTGTCTCTCCAATTGCGACCGGAGCGGGCGGTCTGCCACGTGTCCGGCCTCATGCATGCACCGGCCGTCTCGTGAACGGCCGGCTCGGTCACTCGCCGATTCGCCGGCGATATACGTAAGTCGAATCGTTCGACGCAGCGGCATCGAACGCGTAGTCTTCCACCGCGAAATCCTTCAGCGCGGCCGGCTCGGAGATGCGGTTCTCGACGATATAGCGCGCCATCAGGCCACGGGCGCGTTTCGCATGGAAGCTGATGATCTTGTAGCGGCCGCCCTTCCAGTCCTCGAACACCGGCGTGACGATCGGCGCGGCCAGCAGTTTCGGCTTGACCGACTTGAAGTACTCGGTCGACGCGCAGTTGACCAGCACACGTGCCGCGCCGCTGCGCGTCTCGAGCTGCTCGTTCAGTGCCCGCGTGATGCGGTCGCCCCAGAACGCATACAGATCCTTGCCGCGCGCGTTCGCGAAACGCGTGCCCATCTCGAGCCGGTACGGCTGCAGCAGGTCGAGCGGGCGCAGCAGCCCGTACAGGCCCGACAGCACGCGCACATGCTGCTGCGCATAGTCGAGATCGGCGGCCGACAGCGATTTGGCATCGAACCCTTCGTACACGTCGCCGTTGAACGCGAGCACCGCCTGCTTCGCATTGGCCGTCGTGAAGGTCGGCGACCAGTCCGCGTAGCGCTGGAAGTTCAGCCGCGCGAGCGGATCGGAGATGTCCATCAGCGTCGAGATATCCTGCGGCGACAGCTTGCGCAGGCCGTCGATCAGTTCCGACGCATCGTCGACGAATGCAGGCTTCGTGTAAGACGGGACGTGGGCGGGCGTATCGTAGTCGAGGGATTTGGCTGGGGAGAGAACGATTATCATAGAGGCTCGCTGGCACGCCGTGCCTTGCGGTCAGACGAAAACCACCGATTGTAACGAATGACCCGCTCCCTCGCCCCGCATGCCGCACATCGCGTCGTGCTCGACTCGAACGTCTGGATCGACATACTCGTATTCGACGACCCGGCCACCCGCCCGATCCGGGCTGCGCTCGAACGCGGCACGCTGGCCGCCGTGATCGACGGCCGCTGCCTGAACGAACTCGAGCTCGTGCTCGACTATCCGCAGTTCCAGGCGCGCGCGATCGACAAGGCCGAAGCGCTCGCGACCGTCGCCCGCCTGACGCGCCTCGTCGAGCCGCCGCCCGTCGACGCCGACGCGCCGCCGCTGCCGAAGTGCAAGGACCGCGACGATCAGAAGTTTCTCGAGCTCGCGCGCGCCGCGCAGGCCGACTGGCTCGTGTCGAAGGACCGTGCGCTGCTCAAGCTCGCGAAGCGCACCGCACGCGACTTCGGCTTCCGGATCGCGCAGCCCGCGCCATTTACCGAAGCCTGCGCGCTCGATGCCGCGTCGGCCCCCACCACCACGCCGGCCTGACGAGCCCGGCGCCACCCGCTTGCGACCGTATCGATGAACGCTCCTACCGACATGCCTACGACTCCCGTTTTCCCCTCGCGCCTGCCGAACGTCGGCACGACGATCTTCACGGTGATGAGCGCGCTCGCCGCCGAGAAAGGCGCCGTGAACCTCGGCCAGGGCTTCCCGGATTTCGACTGCGACCCGCGCATCGTCGACGCGGTCGCGGCCGCGATGCGCAACGGTCACAACCAGTATCCGCCGATGGCCGGCGTCGCGCCGTTGCGCGATGCGATCGCCGACAAGATCGCGCAGGTCTACGGCCGCCGCTACGATCCGGCCACCGAGATCACGGTCACGGCCGGCGCGACGCAGGCCCTGCTGACGGCGATCCTGTGCGCGGTGCATCCCGGCGACGAAGTGATCGTCGTCGAACCGACCTACGACAGCTATCTGCCTTCGATCGAACTGGCCGGCGGCAAACCCGTGTTCGTCACGCTGGAAGCGCCCGACTATGCGATCCCGTTCGATCGCCTGGCCGCCGCGATCACGCCGAAGACGCGGATGATCATGATCAACACGCCGCACAACCCGACCGGCACCGTGTGGCGCGAGGCCGACATGCGCAGGCTCGAGGAGATCGTGCGCGGCACCAACGTGCTGATCCTGTCGGACGAAGTGTACGAACACATGGTCTACGACGGCGCGCGGCACGAGAGCGTCGCGCGCTACCCGGACCTGGCCGCGCGCAGCTTCATCGTGTCGAGCTTCGGGAAGACCTACCACGTGACGGGCTGGAAGGTCGGCTACGTCGCGGCGCCTGCCGCGCTGACCGCGGAGTTCCGCAAGGTCCATCAGTTCAACGTGTTCACGGTGAACACGCCGATGCAGATCGGGCTCGCCGACTACCTGCGCGATCCGGCACCGTACCTGACGCTGGCCGGCTTCTACCAGAAGAAGCGCGACTTCTTCCGCGCCGGCCTCGAGCGCACGCGCTTCAAGCTGCTGCCGTGCACCGGCACGTACTTCCAGTGCGTCGACTATTCGGCGATCAGCGATCTGCCCGAAGCGGAATTCTCGAAGTGGCTCACATCGGAAATCGGCGTGGCGGCGATTCCGGTGTCGGCGTTCTACCACGAGCCGCACGAGTCGGGCGTCGTGCGCTTCTGCTTTGCAAAGCAGGAAGGCACGCTCGCATCCGCACTCGAACGGCTCGCGCGCCTGTAAGGCTTGCCTCGGCAGCCGGGCGCGGCACGACATCGCGCCCGCACCGCGCTTACGAACGCGCGGCGCTCGCCGCCTCGACGTAGGCCTTGCGATCGGCCGCCACGCGCTGCGCGGCCGGCCGCTCGCCGACCAGCTTAGCGTGCGCCTTCCAGTCGATGCCGGCGTCGAGCAGGAAATCGCGGCCGAAGACGGCCTTCGTCGCCATCCCGATCACCGGCAGGTGGATCGCTGCGGCAATGTCCGCAAGACTGAACGTGTCACCGAGCACGTACGGCGAGAACTGCGTCATCCGCTTGAACGCATCGATCGCGCGCGGCAGGCGCTTCTCGACGTGCGCCTTCATCCCGTCGCTGACCTTGCCGCCGAAAAACGCTTCCGTATAGACCTCGCGCGCGGTCCATTCGAGATACAGCTCGAGCGTCTCGACGAGTTCGCGCACCTTCGCGGCCGCGAACGGCCCGGCCGGGAAAATGGCCTTGTCGGGAAAACGCGCGGCCAGATACTCGATGATCACCTGCGACTCGAACAGCGCGCCCTCTTCCGTCTTCAGGAACGGAATCTTGCCGAGCGGCGAATCGGCAAGCAGTGCCGGATCGTTGATCGGCAGACCGCATGCCGATTCCTCGAACGGGATGCCATGCTCGAGCAGGACGAACTTCACCTTGTTGTAATAGTTGGACAACGGAATACCGCACAGCTGTAGCATCGGAGTCTCCTTCGTTGCTGAGGCGCGGCCGCAGTGATGCCGGCCGCATCGGGATGCGTCGCGCTGAAAAGCACGTTCGTGCTAGTCTAAAGCAGTTTCGCGTCCGTCAAGACAACGATACATCCGCTGCGGCATCACCCTCACGGGTAGGCGCGCAAGCCCGCGCAACATGCGGCGCCGCAACCCCGCCATTCGATGGAGACACACTCGCATGAGTGCTGAACTGCTGGCCTCGCGTCCGCCCGAAAGCGAATCGACGCTCGTCCTCACGCTGTCCAATCCCGGCGCGCGCAACGCGCTGCATCCCGACATGTATGCGGCCGGCGTCGAAGCGCTCGCCACCGCCGAGCGCGATCCCGCGATTCGCGCGGTCGTGCTCACGGGGGCCGATCGCTTCTTTTGCGCGGGTGGCAACCTGAACCGGCTGCTCGACAACCGCTCGAAGGATCCGTCCTACCAGGCCGACAGCATCGATCAGCTCGGCGCGTGGATCACGGCGCTGCGCGCAACGACGAAGCCCGTGATCGCGGCCGTCGAAGGCGCCGCGGCCGGCGCGGGCTTCTCGCTCGCGCTCGCGTGCGACCTGATCGTTGCCGCGCACGATGCGAAGTTCGTGATGTCGTACGCACGCGTCGGCCTCACGCCCGACGGCGGCGGCTCGTGGTTCCTCGCACGTGCGCTGCCGCGTGCGCTCGCCGCCGAAATCCTGTTCGAGGGCAAGCCTGTCGCGGCCGAACGCCTGCATGCGCTCGGCGTCGTCAACCGGCTCGCCGCGCCCGGTGCCGCGCTGTCCGACGCGCTCGCGTGGGCCGACTCGCTTGCCGGCATCTCGCCGAACGCGCTGACACGCATCAAGTCATTGCTCGACGATGCGACCGCGCAGCCGCTCGATGCGCACCTCGGCACCGAGCGCGATCACTTCGTCGCGTCACTGCATCACGCGGACGCGTTCGAAGGCATTACCGCATTTCTCGAGAAACGCCAGCCGCGCTACAAGCGCTGATCCGGCGCGCGGCCACCGCTCGAACGCCGGTTCCGCCGCCTCGGCGACACGCGCGCGCAGGCGCGTGGCCGCACGTTGCCGTCGCCTGCAGCCCGCATCGATCCATGCTCTAATGACCGCCTGTCGCGGCGCCCTGTCGGCGCCGTTTTCGCGCATGCAATAAAGGAGTTGACGATGATCGACGTCTACAGCTGGGCGACCCCGAACGGCCACAAGGTACACATCATGCTCGAGGAAACAGGCCTCGCGTATCGTGCGCATCCGGTCGATATCGGTGCGGGCGACCAGTTCGAGCCCGAATTCCTGAAGATCAGCCCGAACAACAAGATCCCCGCGATCGTCGACGCGGACGGCCCCGGCGGCAAGCCGATCTCGCTGTTCGAATCCGGCGCGATCCTCATTTACCTGGCGGAAAAGACCGGCAAGTTCCTGCCGACCGAGCCAGCCGCACGCTACGCGACGCTCGAATGGCTGATGTTCCAGATGGGCGGCGTCGGCCCGATGCTCGGCCAGGCGCATCACTTCCGGCTGTATGCGCCGGAGAAGATCGCGTACGCGGTCAATCGCTACACGAACGAAGCGAAGCGCCTGTACAACGTGATGGAAAAGCGCCTCGGCGAATCCGCCTATCTCGCGGGCGACACGTACACGATCGCGGACATTGCGACGTTCCCGTGGACGCGTTCGTGGCAAAACCAGGGCATCGTGCTCGACGAACTGCCGAACGTGAAGCGCTGGCATGAAGCCATTGCCGCGCGTGCCGCCGTGCAGCGCGGCGTCGAAGTACTCGCGTCGCTGCGCAAGCCGCTGCAGGACGACAAGGCACGCGAGATGCTGTTCGGCGCGACGCAATACGCGAAGCACTGAAGCACCGCGCGCCCTGCGACGCAGCGGCATCCGTCGCTGCCGCCGCGCGCATCAGAAGTAGTGCAGCGTAATGAATTCCGCCGAACAAACGAGCAACGGCGCATCCGGACGCTCGACCTGCATCGACACCGACCACGTCACCTGCACGCCGCCCCGCGCGGCCTGCGCGGCCTCCTTCACCGCGAACAGCGCGCGCACGCGCGCGCCGACCGGCACCGGCTTCAGGAACCGCACGCGGTTCAGTCCGTAGTTCACGCCCATCTTCTGCTCGAAGCGCATCGCATCGGTCATCAGCGCGGGAATCAGCGACAGCGTCAGGAAGCCGTGCGCGATCGGGCCGCCGAACGGCGACTCGCGCCGCGCACGCTCGGGATCGACGTGAATCCACTGGTGATCGCCGGTCGCGTCGGCGAACCCGTCGACCCGGCGCTGGTCGATCTCGACCCAGCCGCTCGCGAGCGGTTCCGCGCCGACCCGCTCGAGCAGCGCTTGCGTCGACGCGATCAGCGGCAATGTCACGTCCGTCATGCACCCGCTCCTTGCGGATGGCGCAGCCCGAAGATCACCTTGGTATGCACGGTGATCACCGTGTCGCCGGCACCGTTGAGGCCGATCCACTCCGTCGACACGATGCCGCGATCGGGCTTGCTCGCCGACACGCGCTTGTCGTGGACCTTCTGGTACATCGTGATCGTGTCGCCGGCACGCACGGGCTTGAGCCAGCGGATCGAATCGATGCCGGGCGAGCCCATGCTGGTCGAATCCGGCCCGAGCTTCTTGATGAGCAGGCTCATGAACACCGAACACGTATGCCAGCCGCTCGCGACCAGTCCACCGAACGGCGAGGCCTTGCCGGCTTCCTCGTCGAGGTGGAACGGCTGCGGATCGTAGCGTTGCGCGAACGCCTTGATGTCGTCCGGTTCGAACGTATAGCGGCCGATTTCGGTCGTACTGCCGACTTCCAGATCTTCGTAACTGATACCCACTGTCTATCTCCTGTAGCGCGCTCGCGCGTCGCCGTCATGCCGCGTCGGTCTGCGCGAAATCCGGCAGGGCCGCGATGCGCGCAAGGTGATGATCGGTGTCGCCGAGGGTCGTCTCGATGATCGACAGCCGCTTGAACAGGTGTGCGGCGGCGACCTCGTTGGTCACGCCCATGCCGCCGTGCAGTTGCACGGCCTGCTGGCCGACGAAGCGCGCGGCCGCGCCGACCCGCGCCTTCGCGGCCGACACCGCCTTGCGCCGCGCGTCGGCGTCGCCGCCCGCGTAACGCACGGCGGCCAGGTAGGTCAGCGAACGCGCCTGCTCGGCGTGAATCAGCATGTCGACCATCCGGTGCTGCAGCGCCTGGAAGCGCGCGATCGGCACGCCGAACTGTTCGCGCGTCTTCGTGTATTCGACCGTCGCGCGGTTCAGTTCGTCGAGTGCGCCGACCGCTTCCGCGCAGAGCAGGAAGGTCGCGTAATCGGCAATCTGCTCGAGTGCGGCCGCATCGCGTGCGCCGCCCGTCAACTGCCGTGCGGGCGTTTCCTTGAACTCGATCGTCGCGGCGCGCTGGCCGTCGATCGTCCGGTAGTCGACGAGCTGCACGCCCGCGGCATCGCGATCGACGACGAACAGGCCGATTCCGCCGCCGTCGACGCGCGCGGGCACGATCCACACATGGGCCTGTGCGCCGTGCTGAACGATCGACTTGATGCCGGTCAGCCGGGACGTGCCGCCATGCTCGCGCGCATGCGTTTCGAGTTCGTACAGGTCGTAGCGCGCCCGCGGTTCGTGGAATGCAACGGCAACGCGCTTCTGCCCTTGTGCGACCGCTTCCAGCAGCGCGGCATCGTCGCCCGTGCCGGACCCGGCGATGCGCAGCGCCTCGATACCGACCGCGGTCGCCCAGTACGGCTCGACCACGAGTGCTCGGCCGAGCTCCTGCATCGCGACCAGCATGTCGACCGGGCCGCCGCCGAATCCGCCATGTGCGTCGGGCACGGGCAGCGCGGTCAGGCCCAGCTCCGCGAATGCGCTCCATTGTGCATCCGACACGCCCGCCTCGCTGCGCACGATGGCCTGGCGCGCGTCGAAACCGTATTGCTCGCCGAGATAACGGCGCAGCGCGTCGGCGAACTGTTGCTGCTCGTCGGTAAAGCTGAAATCCATGGTTGTCTCCGTTCCCTGATCACAGCCCCAGGATCATCTGCGCGATGATGTTCTTCTGAATCTCGTTCGAACCACCGTAGATCGAAGTCTTCCGGTAATTGAAGTAGTACGCGGCGAGCGGCGCCGCATCGTCGTCGCCCGCGCTGCTGTGTTCGCGCTCGCCCTCGAGGAACGGGACATCGAATGGCGCGGCGAGCGGCCCGATCGCCTCGAACATCAGCTCGGTGAGCGCCTGCTGCACCTCGGTGCCCTTGATCTTCAGCATCGATGCCTCGGGGCCCGGCCCCTTGCCGCTCGTCTCGCGGCTCACGACGCGCAGCACCGTCACCTCGAGCGCCATCAGCTCGACCTCGAGCGCCGCGATCTTCGCGGCAAACACGGGATCGGCGAGCAACGGCTTGCCGTTCTTGCGCTGGTTCGACGCCACGCGCTTCAGGAATGCGAGCTCGCGCTTCGACGCGCCGACGCGTGCAATGCCGGTGCGCTCGTGGCCCAACAGGTATTTCGCGTAGGTCCAGCCGCGGTTTTCATCGCCGACGAGATTCTCGACGGGCACCTTCACGTCCTCGAAGAACACCTCGTTGACTTCGTGATCCTCGTCGAGCGTGATGATCGGACGCACGGTGATGCCGGGTGTCTTCATGTCGATCAGCAGGAACGAGATGCCCTCCTGCTTCTTCGCCGCCGGATCGGTGCGCACGAGACAGAACATCATGTCCGCGTACTGGCCGAGTGTCGTCCAGGTCTTCTGGCCGTTGACGACGTAGTGATCGCCGTGGCGTTCGGCGCGCGTGCGCAGCGATGCGAGATCCGATCCGGAGCCCGGCTCCGAGTAGCCCTGGCACCACCAGTCGGTGCCGTCGAGAATGCGCGGCAGATAATGGCGCTTCTGCGCTTCGCTGCCGTATTTCATCAGCACCGGCGCGACCATCGACACGCCGAACGGCAGTACGGTCGGCGCGCCGATGCGTGCGCACTCCTCATCCCAGATGTGCCGCTGCGTCGCGTTCCAGTCCGGGCCGCCGTATTCGGCCGGCCATGCGGGCGCGGACCAGCCGCGCTGGCCGAGAATCCGGTGCCAGCTCGCGAAATCCTCGCGGTCGAGTCGTTTGTGATCGAGTACCTTGGCGCGCAGTGCGTGAGGCAGATTGGCCTCGAGCCAGGCGCGGACGTCCACGCGGAACGCGTCGTCGGCGGGGGAATAATCCAGATCCATGCGCAGTGTCTCCTGGCCGCGGCCGTCCGGGCCGCCAAGGACACACTGCATACGTCATTGCAGCGGTTCTTTCAGCGCGGCAGGAATCGGCAGCGGCATCACGTCGATGCCTTCTTCGGCCAAGGATTGCGCATCCTCCGGCGTCGTGACGCCACGAATGCTGCGTGCCGGCGCCTCGTTGTAATGGATGCGCCGCGCTTCCTCGGCGAAGCGCTCGCCCACGTTCTCGGTCTTCTCCAGCACCTCGCGCAGCGCGCGCATCACCTGCGCCTGCAGCGCACGCGGATCGGCCGGCTGTGCCTGCGTCGCGCCCGACAGGTTCAGGCGAGGCGCCGACGGCATCCGGTTGATCTCGGTCGTCCCGCATACCGGACATTCGACCAGCTTGCGGGACAACTGCGCTTCGAACTCATCGGCGGAAGCGAACCAGCCTTCGAACCGATGGCCGTGCGGGCACTGTAAATCGAGGACCTTCATGCTGAATCAGGGCGTGTGACGAGTGTAGCGCAAAACGCGCTTTTGTGAACGATCGTGCTAAACCAGGATCGCGCGGCCGGCCAGCAACCGCGTCACCCAATTGTAACGCGGCGCCCCACCCGCCGCTGACGCGTCGTCAGGGCTGCTCGACCGGACCCAGCGGCCAGGCGCCGGACAGCACCTTGTCGAGCCACATCGTGCCGATGATCGTCTTCACGTCGGTGATCTGGCCCGTGCGCACCCACTCCTGCAGGTCGGGCAGCGTCGCCGTGAAGGTTTCGAGGAATTCGCCTTCGTCGAGCTTGCGCTCGCCGGCAGTCAGGCCGCGCGCGAGATACAGGTCGATGAATTCGGTCGAATAGGAAATGATCGGGTGAATACGGGCCAGGAACACGTATTCGCGTGCCGTGTAGCCGGTTTCCTCGCGCAGTTCGCGCACCGCGCAGGCGAGCGCGCCTTCGTTCGGATCCAGCTTGCCGGCCGGGAATTCGGCCATGACCTTGCCGATCGGATAGCGGTACTGGCTTTCCATCAGCACGCGGCCGTCGTCGAACAGCGGGATCACCATCACCGCGCCCGGGTGCTGGACGTATTCGCGCGTGGCCTGCTTGCCGTCCGGCAGACGGACGGTATCGCGCTTCAGCTTGAGGAACGAGCCTTCGAAAATCGCCTCGCTCTCGAGGCAGGTTTCGGTCAGCGCGGCGTCGTGATTGGGTAGTTCGGCCATCGGCGGCTCCAAGAATGAGCGCGACGGCCGAAGCCGTCAGCGTCGTTTGACGAGATACTGGAACGTGAAGCCGGGGAACGCGAACACGACAAAGAGACTGAACGTGATCGCGTAAAACTGCCAGCCCTGTTCGAAGCGGTTGCCGGCGCGCGACTCGAGCCAGAAGCCGAGCGCGCCGACGACGAAATACAGCACGATCAGCTCGCCGATCCGAACCCACGCGTTCTTCTTCGTCGCACCGATCGGCACGACGGCGAAGAGGCGTTGGTTCAGGAACGGCAGGTTGGCGCAAACGAGCGCCAACAGCACGATGAACCAGCCGGCTGCCGACATTACAGCGGCAGCGTGTGACGAATCGCCTGCAGGCAGGCCGTCAGCAGCGGGCTCGGGATCAGGCCGAGCACGACGACCGCGAGGCCGTTCAGCACGAGGATCGTGCGCTTGCAGAAATCGCCGGTGACCGGAGTCGTATCCTGCGGTGCATCGAAGTACATCAGCTTGACGATGCGCAGGTAGTAGAACGCGCCGAACAGCGACGTGATCACGGCCAGCACGGCCAGCCACGTGAGCCCCGCATTGACGGTCGCCTCGAGCACCGCGAGCTTCGCGTAGAAGCCGACGGTCGGCGGGATACCTGCCAGCGAGAACATCATGACCATCATCACGAACGCGAACACCGGGCTGCGCTTGTTGAGGCCCTTGAAGTCGTCGATCGTTTCCGCTTCGAAATCGCGGCGTGCGAGCAGCATCACCACGCCGAACGAGCCGAGCGTCGTGATCAGGTAGACGATCGCGTAGAACATCGCCGAGCTGTATGCGTTCGCCGGTGCGGCCGCGTCGCCCTTCACGATGCCGGCGAGCAGGCCGAGCAGCACGAAGCCCATGTTCGAGATCGCCGAATACGCGAGCATCCGCTTGATGTTGCGCTGGACGATACCGGTGATGTTACCGACGATCAGCGACAGCGCGGCGAGGATCACGAGCGCGGTCTGCCAGTTCTGTGCGAGCGGCAGCAGGCCCATCACCAGGAAACGCAGGCCCCACGCGAACGCGGCAACCTTCGGGCCGCCGCCGACGAACAGCGTCATCGCGGTCGGTGCGCCCTGGTAGACGTCCGGCACCCACATGTGGAACGGCACGGCGCCGAGCTTGAACGCGATACCGGCGACGATGAAGATCACGCCGAACATCAGCACGGCCGCGTCGGTGTTGCCGCCGACCGCCTTGTACACCTCGCCCAGCTCGAGCGAGCCGGTCGCGCCGTAGAGCATCGAGATGCCGTACAGCACGAAGCCCGACGCGAGCGCGCCCAGCACGTAGTACTTCATCGCGGCTTCGCTCGACTGCGCGGCATCGCGGCGCAGCGCGATGACCGCGTACAGCGACAGCGACATCAGTTCGAGGCCGAGGTACAACGTCAGGAAGTTGTTGCCCGACACCATCACCAGCTGACCGAGCAGCGAGAACATGCCCAGCAGGAACACGTCGCCGCGGAACATGTCGCGGTCTTCGAGGTACTTGCGCGAATAGACGAGCGAGACCGCGAAGCCGATCGACACGACGGCCTTCATCATGCTCGCGAACGAGTCGACGACGACCATCCGCGAGAAGAAGTAGTACGGCTGCGGGTCGAGCGCCTGCACCGCGAACCACACGCCGGCGACGACCGACGAAACCACCGCGATCAGATAGGTCAGGCGGCGGCCAGCGGCACCGGTAAAGGTGTCGTTCAGCCATGCGACGACGATGGCGACCATCACCAGCGCGTCAGGCAACAGGACATTCATAGGAGCGTTCATGATCTTGAGTTCCTCCGCTCGCGATTACTGGGCCAGCGGCAGCTTCGACTGCGCGACTTGGGAGAGGAGGTTTTCCACGGAAACGTGCATCACGTCGGTGAAAGGCTTCGGATACAGGCCCATCAGCATCGTGAACGCGGCGAGCACCGCCAGCATCACGAATTCGCGACGGCCGATGTCTTTCAGCTTGGCAACGTGATCGTTCGCGACCGCGCCGAAGTACACGCGCTTGTACATCCACAGCGTGTAGGCCGCGCCGAGGATCAGCGTGAATGCCGCGCCGAATGCGATCCAGAAGTTGTACTGGACGGCCGCGAGAATCACCATGAACTCGCCGACGAAACCCGAGGTGCCCGGCAGGCCGCAGTTGGCCATCGAGAACAGCATCGCGAATGCCGCGAACTTCGGCATCACGTTCACGACGCCGCCGTAATCGGCGATCTGACGCGAGTGCACGCGGTCGTACAGCACGCCGATGCACAGGAACATCGCGCCCGACACGAAGCCGTGCGAGATCATCTGGACGATCGCGCCTTCGACGCCAAGCTGGTTGAAGATGAAGAAGCCGAGCGTGACGAAGCCCATGTGCGCGATCGACGAATACGCGACCAGCTTCTTCATGTCGGCCTGCACCATCGCGACGAGACCGATGTAGATCACCGCGATCAGCGACAGCGTGATCACGACCGGTGCCAGGAAGTGGCTTGCGTCAGGCGTGATCGGCAGCGAGAAGCGCAGAAAACCGTATGCGCCGAGCTTCAGCATGATCGCCGCCAGCACGACCGAGCCGCCCGTCGGCGCTTCCACGTGCGCGTCCGGCAGCCAGGTGTGCACCGGCCACATCGGCACCTTCACCGCGAACGCGAGGAAGAAGGCGATGAACAGCAGGATCTGCGGCGTCATCGCGATCTTGGCGCCCTGCCACGTCGCGAGGTCGAACGAATGCGTCTGCGTGTACAGGTAGATCAGCGCGACCAGCATCAGCAGCGAGCCGGCCAGCGTGTACAGGAAGAACTTGAACGCCGCGTACACGCGGTTCGGGCCGCCCCACACGCCGATGATGATGTACATCGGGATCAGGGTCGCCTCGAAGAACACGTAGAACAGCAGGCCGTCAGCCGCCGAGAACACGCCGATCATGATCCCGGACAGGATCAGGAAGGCCGCGAGGTACTGCGCGACGTTCTCGGTGATCACTTCCCACGCGGCGATCACGACGATCACCGTGATCAGCGCGGTCAGCACGACGAACCACATCGAGATGCCGTCGACGCCGAGGTGGTACGAGATCTTGAAGCGTTCGATCCAGGTCGACTGCTCGACGAACTGCAGCGCAGCCGTGCTCGAGTCGAAGCCCGTGATCAGCGGGACCGTGACCGCGAGACCGAGCAGCGAGCCGATCAGCGCGACCCAGCGGGCCGTCCCCGGATTTTTGTCGTTACCTACCGCGAGTACCAGGAGGCCGAAAACGATCGGCAACCAGATCGCGGTACTGAGAATCGGAAAAGCGTGCATTGTTCTTGTCCCCTCGCCTTATTTGCCGCCGAGCGTTACAAACAGGGTCAGGAGCCCCAGCATGCCGATGATCATGGCGAACGCGTAGTGATAGATGTAACCGGATTGGAGGAAGCGGATCACGCCGGCGAACCAGCCGATGAACTTGGCGCTGCCGTTGACGAGGCCGTCGATCACGACGACGTCGCCTTCCTTCCACAGGCCGCGGCCGATCGCCACCGAACCACGGGCGAACACCACTTCGTTGATCTTGTCCATGTAGTACTTGTTGTCGAGCAGCGTGTAGATCGGGCCGAACGCGCGGCGGATCACGGCAGGCAGCTCAGGACGCTTCAGGTACAGGAACCACGCGACCACGACGCCGGCAATCGCGAGCCACAACGGCAGCGTCGTCAGCGAGTGCAGGCCCATTGCGGCCCAGCCGTGGAATTCCTTGCCCAGCTCTTCGAGGCCCGGGTGGTTTTCGCCGATGAAGATCACCTTGTCGAATGCCACGCCATGTTCGAAGAAGCTGCCGTACAGCATCGGGCCGATCGCGATCGCACCGATGATGACCGACGGAATCGCGAGCAGCACGAGCGGCAGCCACACGACCCACGGGGTCTCGTGCGGTTCGTGCGCGTGGTCGTCGTGACCGTGGCCGTGGCCGTGATCGTCGTGGCCGTGCGCGGCCGCCATGCCCATCGGCGATTCAGGATGCTTCGGGTTGCGGAAGCGCTCTTCGCCGTGGAACACGAGGAAGTACATGCGGAACGAGTACAGCGCCGTCACGAACACGCTTGCGACCACTGCGAAGTACGCGAAGCCCGAACCCGCGAGATGCGATTCCTTCACGGCCTCGATGATCGAATCCTTCGAGTAGAAGCCCGAGAAGAACGGCGTTCCGATCAGTGCGAGCGAGCCGATCAGCGACGTGATCCACGTGATCGGCATGTACTTGCGCAGGCCGCCCATGTTGCGGATGTCCTGGTCGTGGTGCATGCCGATGATCACCGAGCCCGCGCCAAGGAACAGCAGCGCCTTGAAGAACGCGTGCGTCATCAGGTGGAACAGCGCGACCGGGTACGCGGATACGCCGAGCGCGACGGTCATGTAGCCGAGCTGCGACAGCGTCGAATACGCGACCACGCGCTTGATGTCGTTCTGGATGATGCCGAGGAAACCCATGAACAGCGCCGTGATCGCGCCGATCACCGTGATGAACGACAGCGCGGTATCCGACAGTTCGAACAGCGGCGACATGCGCGACACCATGAAGATGCCGGCGGTCACCATCGTCGCCGCGTGAATCAGTGCGGAGATCGGGGTCGGGCCTTCCATCGAGTCGGGCAGCCACACGTGCAGCGGGAACTGTGCCGATTTACCCATCGCGCCGATGAACAGGCAGATACAGGCGACGGTCAGCAGGCCCCAGTCGGTGCCCGGGAAGTGCAGGCTGGCGAGCTCGGCACGCTTCGCGAACACTTCGCCGTAGTTCATCGAACCCGCGAACGCGAGCAGCAGGCCGATGCCGAGCAGGAAGCCGAAGTCGCCCACGCGGTTCACGAGGAACGCCTTCATGTTCGCGTAGATCGCGCTCTCACGCGTGAAGTAGAAGCCGATCAGCAGGTACGACACCAGACCCACCGCTTCCCAGCCGAAGAACAGCTGCAGGAAGTTGTTGCTCATCACGAGCATCAGCATCGAGAACGTGAACAGCGAGATGTACGAGAAGAAGCGCTGGTAGCCGTCCTCTTCCTGCATGTAGCCGATCGTGTAGACGTGCACCATCAGCGACACGAAGGTCACGACGACCATCATCATCGCCGTCATCGAATCGACGAGGAAGCCGACTTCGAGCTTCAGCGAGCCGACCCGCATCCATTCGTAGACGGTCGCGTTGAAGCTCGCGCCGCCCATCACGACGTCGGCGAAGACTTTCGCCGACAGGAGGAACGCGATCATCACGCCGAGGATCGTGATCCGGTGTGCGCCCTTGCGCCCGACTGCGTTCCCGAACAGCCCCGCAATCAGCGAGCCGGCCAGCGGAGCGAGCGGAATCGCCAGCAGCAGGTTTTCATTGAGTGTCGTTGACATAACAGCGTTGCCTGAAATTAACCTTTGAGCTGATCGAGATCCTCGACATTGATCGTGTCGAGCTTACGGAACAGGGTCACCAGAATCGCGAGACCGATCGCGGCTTCCGCTGCGGCGACGGTCAGCACGAAGAACACGAAGATCTGGCCGTGCACGTCGCCGAGGTAGTGCGAGAACGCGACGAAGTTGGTGTTCACCGCCAGCAGCATCAGCTCGATCGCCATCAGGATGATGATGATGTTGCGGCGGTTCAGGAAGATCCCGACGATCGCGATCGCAAAGAGGATCGCGCCGAGCACGAGGTAATGAGCAAGAGTCAGCATGGTTTTCCTTTCCTCCGCTTAGCCGTTGGTGCTCGTACCGGCTTCGCTCTGCGCCGTTTCCGGCTGCGGCTTGTCCGCTTCCATCTTCACGAGGCGCACGCGGTCGTCGCGGCGCACCTTGACCTGATCCGACACACGCTGGCGCTTGCTGTCCTTGCCCTTGCGCTCGGTCAGCCCGATCGCGGCAATGATCGCGACCAGCAGCACCAGGCCGGCGATTTCAAACGCGAAGATGTAGTCGGTGTAGATCACCTTGCCGATCAGACGCGTGTTCGACCAGTCGGCCATCGCGCCCGTCGCCATCGCGTGCACGGTGTGCGTGTCGCCGTAGCCGCGCCACAGGATCAGCGCGGTCTCGACCACGATGATCGCGCCGACGACGGTCGCCATCGGCACGAAGCGCTTGAAGTCGCGGCGCAGGTAATCGATGTTGATGTCCAGCATCATCACGACGAACAGGAACAGCACCATCACGGCGCCCACGTACACCAGCACCAGCAGGATCGCGAGGAACTCCGCTTCCAGCAGCATCCAGATCGCGGCGGCGTTGAAGAACGCCAGCACAAGGAAAAGCGCAGACGCCACCGGGTTGCGCGAAGTGATCACCTTCAGCCCTGATACCACCAGGAGCAGCGCGAAGATGTAGAACAGTACGGTCGTGAATTCCATGATTACCGGTTCATCGTTAGGCCATAGTCAGGCGCGGCTTGCGGGACGCTCTCGCGTGCCGCACCCGTCGCGGCGGCTCGGCCCGTTCATGCCGGGCCGGCACTGCAAACACAATCAACGATACGGCGCGTCGGCGGCCTTCGCCGCAGCGATGTCCTTCTCGTAGCGATCGCCCACCGCGAGCAGCATTTCCTTCGTGAAATACAGGTCGCCGCGCTTTTCGCCGTGATATTCGAGAATCTGCGTCTCGACGATCGAATCGACCGGGCAGCTTTCTTCGCAGAAACCGCAGAAGATGCACTTCGTCAGGTCGATGTCGTAGCGCGTCGTGCGGCGCGTGTTGTCCGCACGCGTTTCCGATTCGATCGTGATCGCCATCGCGGGGCACACGGCCTCGCAGAGCTTGCACGCGATGCAGCGCTCTTCACCGTTTTCGTAGCGGCGCAGCGCATGCAGCCCGCGGAACCGCGGCGAAATCGGGGTCTTCTCTTCCGGGAACTGCACGGTGAACTTGCGCCGGAACGTGTAACGACCGGTCAGCGCGAGCCCCTTCAGCAGCTCCGTCAGGAAGAAGGTCTTAAAGAAGTGTTGGATTGCCGTCATGATTTCGTCCGATCTTTACTTCACCCAGATGTTGAGCGGCGACATCATCCAGAAGCCGACCACGACCACCCAGATCACCGTGACGGGCAGGAACACCTTCCAGCCCAGACGCATGATCTGGTCGTAACGGTAGCGCGGGAACGTCGCGCGCACCCAGATGAACACCGACAGCAGCGCGAATACCTTCAGCACCAGCCAGAAGATGCCCGGAATGAACGACAGGAATTCGAACGGTGCGTCCCAGCCGCCGAGGAACAGCGTCGAGGCCAGTGCCGAGATCACGATCATGTTGATGTACTCGGCGAGGAAGAACAGCGCGAACGCCATGCCCGAGTAATCGATCATGTGACCCGCGACGATCTCCGACTCCCCTTCCACCACGTCGAACGGGTGACGGTTCGTTTCGGCGATGCCGGACACGAAGTAGACGACGAACGCCGGCAGCAGCGGCAGCCAGTTCCACGACAGGAAGTTCACGCCGTGGCCGGCGAAGAAGCCGTGCTGCTGCGAGCCGACGATTTCCGACAGGTTCAGGCTGCCGGCCGTCATCAGCACGAGCACCAGCGCGAAGCCCATCGAGATTTCGTACGAGACCATCTGCGCCGCGGCGCGCATCGCGCCGAGGAACGCGTACTTCGAGTTCGATGCCCAGCCGGCGAGAATCACCGCGTACACGCCGATCGACGAGATCGCCATCGCGTACAGCAGGCCCGCGTTCACGTTCGCGAGCACGGCTTCGGCCTGGAACGGGATCACCGCCCACACGGCGAACGCCGGCACGACGGTCATGACCGGTGCGATCAGGTACAGCCAGCGGCTGGCGGCGCTCGGCTGAATCACTTCCTTCAGCAGCAGCTTCAGCACGTCGGCGATCGGCTGCAACAGGCCGGCGGGGCCGACGCGGTTCGGGCCGAGACGCACGTGCATCCAGCCGATCAGCTTGCGTTCCCACAGAATCAGGTACGCGACGCACAGCAGGATGACGACGGAGACGACGAGGATGCGCACGATTGCCCACACCGTCGGCCACGCGACGCCGAGAACCTGGGCGCCGCCCGCGTTGATCGTATCGAACAAGCTCATTTACGCCTTCTCCACCACCAGTTCACCGGACAGGCTGCCGAGCGCTGCGCCGGCAGGCGTTGCCGCCGACACGCGAACGACCGTCTCCGCAAGATTCGCGTCGCGCACGGCCGGCAACTGCACCGCACGCTCGCCCTGGCGCACGCGCACCGCGTCGCCTTCCTTCAAGCCCAGCTTGTCGAACAGCGCGGCCGGCAGGGCTGCGGCGTTCGCTACCTTCGCGGCGGCCGTCAGGTGCAGCGCACCTGCGCGGCGCACGAGTGCGTCGGCATGATAGATCGGCACGTCGGCGAGGCGCTCGAAGCCGCCGTTCGCGGCAGTTGCCGCGACGCGGGCCGGTGCGGCCGACGCCTGATTCGACAGACGGTTCGCGACGCCTGCGTCGCCGAGCGCCGCGAGACGCACTTCTTCGGCCGTTTCGTATTCGAAGTTCGGCAGGCCGAGCAGGCTGCCGAGCACGCGCAGCACCTTCCACGCCGGACGCGTGTCGCCGAGCGGGCGTACGACGCCGTTGAAGCTCTGCACCGAGCCTTCCGCGTTCACGTACGTACCGGCCGTTTCCGTGAACGGCGCGATCGGCAGCAGCACGTCGGCGTAATCGAGGCCGTGCTTGAACGGCGACATCACGACGACCATCTCGGCCTGGTTCAGCGCGGCAAGCGCCTGCGCCGGATCGACCGTGTCGAATTCCGGTTCGACGTTCAGCAGCACGTAACCCTTGCGCGGCTGCGCGAACGCTTCGCGTGCGTTCAGGCCGCCTTCGCCCGGCAGTGCGCCGACGACGTGCGCGCCGACCGTGTTCGCCGCTTCCGTCAGGAAGCCGAACGTGGCGCCGGTGTTGTCGGCGATCCACTGTGCGACGGCGTGCAGCTTCGCGAATTGCGGATGACGCACGGCTGCGTTGCCGAGCAGCACCGCGCGGCGCTCGCCGTTCGCGAGCGACTGGGCGACCGCTTGCGCAGCCGGCGATGCGGCGACGCCCGCGAGCGCGTCCGGCAGCGCGATGCCGCGCAGTTGCGCGACGGCTGCGGCCACGCCGGCCAGTTCGTCGAGCCATGCCGACGGCGCGGCGACGATGCGCTTCGCGGTCGGGATCAGCGAGTCGTCGGCGGTCGCGTGCAGGAAGTGCAGCTTCGCGCCGTTCTTCGCGGCCTGGCGCAGGCGTGCGGCGAACAGCGGGTGGTCACGGCGCAGGAACGAACCGACGACGAACGCGGCATCCACGTTCGACAGGTCGGCGATCGGCATGCCGAGCCACGGTGCGCCCTGGACCGGCGCCGAGAAATCCTGCTGACGCAGACGGAAGTCGACGTTCGGCGTCTTCAGTTCGTTGGCGAGCTGCTTCACGAGGAACAGCTCTTCAGCGGTGCTGTGCGCGCTCGCGAGCATCGCCAGCGCAGTCGCGCCGTGATCCGCGGCGATGCCCTTCAGGCCCTTCGCGACGTATTCGAGCGCGGTCTGCCAGTCGGTTTCGATCCACTGGCCGCCCTGCTTCAGCATCGGCTTCGTCAGGCGCTCTTCGCTGTTCAGGCCTTCATACGAGAAACGATCCTTGTCCGAAATCCAGCATTCGTTGATCGCTTCGTTCTCGAACGGCAGCACGCGCATCACGCGGTTGTTCTTCACCTGCACGACGAGGTTCGCGCCGACGGAATCGTGCGGGCTCACCGACTTGCGGCGCGACAGTTCCCACGTACGGGCGCTGTAGCGGAACGGCTTGCTGGTCAGCGCGCCGACCGGGCACAGGTCGATCATGTTGCCCGACAGTTCGGAGTCGACCGTCTTGCCGACGAACGTCGTGATTTCCGAGTGCTCGCCGCGGCCCAGCATGCCGAGCTCCACCACGCCGGCGATTTCCTGGCCGAAGCGGACGCAGCGCGTGCAGTGGATGCAGCGCGACATTTCTTCCATCGAGATCAGCGGGCCCACGTTCTTGTGGAACACCACGCGCTTCTCTTCCGAGTAGCGCGACGACGACTTGCCGTAGCCGACCGCCAGATCCTGCAGCTGGCATTCGCCGCCCTGATCGCAGATCGGGCAGTCGAGCGGATGGTTGATGAGGAGGAATTCCATCACCGACTGCTGCGCCTTCACGGCCTTGTCGGACTGCGTGTGCACGATCATGCCGGCCGACACGGGCGTCGCGCAGGCAGGCACGGCCTTCGGCATCTTCTCGACTTCGACGAGACACATCCGGCAGTTGGCCGCGACCGACAGTTTCTTGTGATAGCAGAAGTGAGGAATGTACGTATCCGCCTTGTGCGCAGCCTGGATCACCATGCTGCCTTCGGGCACCTCGACCTTCTTGCCGTCTATTTCAAGTTCAACCATGATGGTGAATGGTCCTTAACCTATTTCCGCCCGTTCGCGCCTTCGCCCGACCGTGCGCTCAAATTCCGCAACCGGTGCTTCGCTTCAGGCTGCCGCCACGTGCGCGTGGCCGCCGACCATGCAGTGCTTGTGCTCGACGTGGTACGCGAATTCGTCCCAGTAATGCTTGAGCATCCCGCGAACCGGCATCGCCGCCGCATCGCCGAGCGCGCAGATCGTGCGGCCCATGATGTTCTCGGCAACCGAGTTCAGCAGGTCCAGATCTTCCTGGCGGCCTTCGCCGTGCTCGATACGATTCACGACGCGATACAGCCAGCCGGTGCCTTCACGGCACGGCGTGCACTGGCCGCACGATTCCTCGTAGTAGAAGTACGACAGGCGCAGCAGCGAACGCACCATGCAGCGCGTCTCGTCCATCACGATCACCGCGCCGGAGCCGAGCATCGAGCCCGCCTTCGCGATCGAGTCGTAATCGAGATCGGTCTGCATCATGATGTCGCCCGGGATCACCGGCGCCGACGAGCCGCCCGGAATCACGGCCTTGATCTTGCGGCCGCCGCGCATCCCGCCGGCGAGTTCCATCAGCGTCGCGAACGGCGTGCCGAGCGGCACTTCATAGTTGCCCGGACGCTCGACGTCGCCCGACACCGAGAAAATCTTCGTGCCGCCGTTGTTCGGCTTGCCGATCTCGAGGTAATTCTGCGGCCCGATGGACAGCAGGAACGGCACCGCGGCAAACGTCTCGGTGTTGTTGATCGTGGTCGGCTTGCCGTACACGCCGAAGCTCGCCGGGAACGGCGGCTTGAAGCGCGGCTGGCCCTTCTTGCCTTCGAGCGACTCGAGCAGCGCCGTTTCCTCGCCGCAGATGTACGCGCCGTAACCGTGGTGCGCGTGCAGCTGGAACGAGAATTCCGAGCCCATGATGTTGTCGCCGAGGAAACCCGCGGCGCGCGCCTCATCGAGCGCGGCCTCGAAGCGTCGATACACTTCGAAGATTTCGCCGTGAATGTAGTTGTAGCCGACGGTGATGCCCATCGCGTACGCGCCGATGGCCATGCCTTCGATCAGCGCATGCGGGTTCCAGCGCAGGATGTCGCGATCCTTGAACGTGCCCGGCTCGCCTTCGTCCGAGTTGCAGACGAGGTACTTCTGTCCCGGGAACTGGCGCGGCATGAAGCTCCACTTCAGGCCGGTCGGGAAGCCCGCACCGCCACGGCCACGCAGGCCCGACGCCTTCACGTCGGCAATCACCTGCTCCGGCGGAATCTTTTCTTCGAGAATGCGGCGCAGCTGCTTGTAGCCGCCGCGCGCAACGTAGTCTTCGAGATGCCAGTTCTCGCCGTTCAGACCAGCGAGGATCAGCGGTTTGATGTGACGGTCGTGGAGGGACGTCATTTCGAGAGCTCCTCAAGCAGCTGGTCGATCTTCTCGCGGCTCATGAAGCTGCACATTCTGTGATTGTTCACCAGCAGCACCGGCGCATCGCCGCACGAGCCCATGCATTCGCCTTCCTTCAGCGTGAACTTGCCGTCGGGCGTGGTCTCGCCGAAGCCGATGCCCAGCTTCTGTTTCAGGTAGTCGGCCGTCGCTTCCGCGCCGCCGTGCGGGCCAAGCTGGCACGGCAGGTTCGTGCAGAGCGTGATCTTGTGCTTGCCGACCGGTTTGAGCTCGTACATCGTGTAGAACGTCGCGACTTCCTGCACGGCGACGGCCGGCATGCCGAGATAGTCCGCGACGAACTGCATCAGTTCGGGCGACAGCCAGCCGTGCTCTTCCTGAGCGACGGCCAACGCCGACATCACGGCGGACTGTTTCTGATCGGCGGGATACTTCGTCAACGCTCGATCGATTTCCTTCAGGCCTTCAGCTGAGATCATTTTCAGACACGACTCTTTCAATTCCTACCGAACGAACAACCTGCCGCACTGCTGTGCATGGACGGCAGACCTGGCGCTCACTGTTGACAGCTTGCGAAGCCGCGCCGGCTCGGCGCATACCGCATGTGACTTCGCGTGTGACTGACCGCTCGCCGCCCGCTCGCGCAAGCGGCGCAACCATTAGCGATCGATTTCGCCGAACACGATGTCCTGCGTACCGATGATCGTGACGGCGTCGGCAATCATGTGACCGCGCGCCATTTCGTCGAGCGACGCGAGGTGCGCGAAGCCCGGTGCGCGGATCTTGAGGCGATACGGCTTGTTGGCACCGTCCGACACGAGGTAGATGCCGAACTCGCCCTTCGGATGCTCGACTGCCGCGTACGCCTCGCCTTCCGGCACGTGAAAACCTTCGGTGAAGAGCTTGAAGTGGTGAATCAAGTCTTCCATGTTGGTCTTCATGCCGACGCGCGACGGCGGCGCAACCTTGTGATTGTCGGTCATCACCGGGCCCGGATTCTTGCGGAGCCACTCAATACACTGTTTCGCGATACGGACCGACTGGCGCATTTCTTCCACGCGCACCAGATAGCGGTCGTAGCAATCGCCGTTCACGCCGACCGGCACGTCGAAATCCATGCGGTCGTACACTTCGTACGGCTGCTTCTTGCGCAGGTCCCAGGCGATGCCCGAGCCGCGCAGCATCGGGCCCGTCAGGCCCATCTGCAGCGCACGCTCCGGGCTGACGACGCCGATCCCGACCAGACGCTGCTTCCAGATCCGGTTGTCGGTCAGCAGCGTTTCGTATTCGTCGACGCACTTCGGGAAGCGCGTGAAGAAGTCGTCGATGAAGTCGAGCACCGAGCCGCTGCGCGCTTCGTTCATCTTCGCGAGCGCCTTCTCGTTGCGAATCTTCGACGCCTTGTATTGCGGCATTGCGTCAGGCAGGTCGCGATAGACGCCGCCCGGACGGTAGTACGCCGCGTGCATCCGGGCACCGGACACCGCTTCGTACACGTCCATCAGGTCTTCGCGCTCGCGGAATGCGTACAGGAACACGGCCATCGCGCCGACGTCGAGTGCGTGCGCGCCGATCCACATCAGGTGGTTCAGCACGCGGGTGATCTCGTCGAACAGCACGCGGATGTACTGCGCGCGCTCCGGCACGTCGATGCCGAGCAGGCGCTCGATCGCGAGCACGTAGCCATGCTCGTTGACCATCATCGACACGTAGTCGAGACGGTCCATGTACGGCACGGACTGGATGAAGGTCTTGCTTTCCGCGAGCTTTTCGGTCGCGCGGTGCAGCAGGCCGATGTGCGGATCGGCACGCTGGATGACTTCGCCGTCGAGCTCGAGCACCAGGCGCAGCACGCCGTGCGCTGCCGGGTGCTGCGGGCCGAAGTTGAGGGTGTAGTTCTTGATTTCTGCCATGACGCCCCCTTAATGTTTCAGACCGCCATAGCGATCCTCGCGGATCACGCGCGGCGTGATTTCGCGCGGCTCGATCGTCACCGGCTGGTAGACGACCCGCTTCTCTTCCGGGTCGTAACGCATTTCGACATAGCCCGACACCGGGAAGTCCTTGCGGAACGGATGGCCGATGAAGCCGTAGTCGGTGAGGATGCGGCGCAGGTCGGGGTGACCCTCGAACACGAGGCCGTACAGGTCGAACGCTTCGCGCTCGTACCAGTTTGCGGAGGTCCAGATGTCGACGAGCGACGCCACGATCGGCAGATCGTCGTCCGGCGCGAACACGCGCAGGCGCAGGCGCCAGTTGTTCGTGACCGACAGCAGCTGCGACACGGCCGCGAAACGCGGGCCGTCGTAGGCGCCGTCGCCGTACGTTTGATAGTCGATGCCGCACAGGTCGATCAGCTGCTCGAAACGGAGCTTCGGATCGTCGCGCAGCGTCTTTGCGACTTCGAGGTAATCGCTCGCCTTCACGACGAGCGTCAGTTCACCGATCGCTTCGGTGAGGCTCACCACGCGCGCGCCGAGCGCGGCTTCGAGGTTGGCCTTGAGGGTCTCGATTTTGCTTGCCATATTGAGGGGACGCTCGGGGCTTTATTGACGGGCGATGGTGTTGGTGCGGCGGATCTTCGCCTGAAGCTGGATCACGCCGTAGACCAGCGCCTCGGCCGTGGGCGGACAGCCCGGCACGTAGACGTCGACCGGCACGATCCGGTCGCAACCGCGGACCACCGAGTACGAGTAGTGGTAGTAGCCACCACCGTTCGCGCACGACCCCATCGAGATCACCCAGCGCGGCTCGGCCATCTGGTCGTACACGCGGCGCAGCGCGGGCGCCATCTTGTTGCACAGCGTGCCGGCGACGATCATCACGTCCGACTGACGCGGGCTCGGACGGAACACGACCCCGAACCGGTCCAGGTCGTAACGGGCCGCGCCCGCATGCATCATCTCGACGGCGCAACACGCGAGCCCGAACGTCATCGGCCACAGCGAGCCGGTACGCGTCCAGTTGATCAGCTTGTCAGCCGTCGTGGTGACAAACCCTTCCTTCAAGACCCCTTCGATACTCATTTGCTTTCCACTCCAGACGAGCGGCCCAGCGTGGCCGCCCATGCAAACCGGCGATTAACCCATCACTCCCAGTCGAGGCCGCCTTTCTTCCAGATATAGGCAAAGCCCAGCAGGAATTCGAGCAGAAAAATCATCATTGCGATGAAACCCGGCCAGCCGATGTCCCGGAGCGCGACGCCCCACGGAAACAGGAATGCGGTTTCGAGATCGAAGATGATGAACAGGATGGCGACGAGGTAGTACCGGACGTCGAATTTCATCCGGGCGTCTTCAAAGGCTTCGAAGCCGCACTCGTACGGTGCGTTCTTCTCGACGTCCGGCTTGTTGGGACCAAGGAGCTTGCCGATGCTGACCAGCGCTATACCTAAACCAGTGCCCACGAGGAGGAACAACAAGACGGGGTAATAGGCTGCGAGGTTCAAGGCAATCCTCTATCGGTTGGTTCTGAGCGTCCGGAGAATACCACTTCCGGCGGAAGGAATCATTTCGGAGTGCGTGCAATCACAAGACAATCGCAAGGCACACCCCACAAATGAAAAATGCCAGCCACTAGAAGCGGCTGGCATTGAGTAACTTTGGTGCCGACGGCGAGACTCGAACTCGCACAGCTTTCGCCACTACCCCCTCAAGATAGCGTGTCTACCAATTTCACCACGTCGGCACTGCATGCAACTCGGGTTGTACTGCTCGTTTCCCGCGAATCGCTTCAAGAATTAAATTCTAACCCGAGTTCCAGATTTGTTCAACGCACAACCGCAAAAAATTTAACTTTTTATTTCGGGACGTCCTGGCCCGGCGCGCTTGCGGCCGACCCCGCCACCGCGGCGGACGCCGCGACTGCCGGTGCCGATGCTGCAGGTGCCGATGCCGGCGCGGTCGCTGCCGTGCCGAGCACGCCGGCCGACGGCGTCGACTTGTACGAACCGAGATACGTCAGTGCGAGCGTCGCGACGAAAAAGATCGTCGCGAGAATGCCCGTCGTGCGCGAAAGAAAGTTCGCGGAGCCTGTCGCCCCGAACAGGCTCCCCGACGCGCCGCTGCCGAATGCAGCGCCCATGTCGGCACCCTTGCCGTGCTGGAGCAGCACCAGCCCGATCACACCCAGCGCAGACAGTACCTGCACGACAATAATCAGCGTCTTGAATAACAGCATCACACCCACCCGATTGGATCAGGCGACCGGACCGACCGGCCGCCATCATGGTTCAATTCGACCCCGGACCGCTCAACGCGCAGCCCGGCAGATCGCCAGGAAATCTTCCGCCTTCAGCGACGCGCCGCCGATCAGGCCGCCGTCGATGTCCGGCTGCGCGAACAGCTCTTCCGCGTTGTCCGGCTTCACGCTGCCGCCGTACAGCACCGATACGTCCGCCGCCCCCTTTGCCGCGAGACGCGCACGCAGGAATGCGTGTACGTCCTGCGCCTGCGCCGACGTCGCGCTCTTGCCCGTGCCGATCGCCCAGACCGGCTCGTACGCGACGACGATGCGCGCCGCCTCGTCGGCCGTCAGCACGGCCAGCACGGCGTCGAGCTGCGCACCGACCACCTGCTCGGTCGCACCCGCTTCGCGCTCGTCGAGCGTTTCACCGACGCACACGACGGGCGTGAGGCCTGCCGCGAGCGCGCGCTGCGTCTTCGCAGCGACGGTTTCGCTTCGCTCGCCGTGATACGCGCGGCGCTCCGAGTGACCGACGATCGCATACTGCGCGCCGAACTCCGCCACCATCGCGGCCGCCACTTCACCGGTGAACGCGCCCTGCTCGTGCGCGGACACGTCCTGCGCGCCGAACGCGACACGGCCGCCGGCGAGCTGCGCCTGAACCTGCGCGAGATACGGGAACGGCACGCACACGCCGATCGACGTCTCGGCCGCCACCGCGCCTGCGCCCTGCACCACTTCGTTCAGCAATGCCTGGTTGCCGGCCAGCCGGCCGTGCATCTTCCAGTTGCCGATCACTCGCTTCGTTCGTTGTTTCGACATCGTGTCTGTCTCGTCACTATCTTGTCATTAACGCACCGGAAACCGGCCGTCAGGTTGGATCTGGCGAAGCAAACCCGCGATTTTACTGCGCGCGGCTTGAACCGGTCAAACCGCACATGTCAAGTCCGGCCGCACGGCCGTTAGGTGGTCGTACCCCAATCGAGCACGATCTTGCCGATGTGCTCGCCGCTTTCCATCAGCGCATGCGCCTGCGCGGCCTCGCCGGCCGGCAGCACGCGGTAGATCACGGGCTTGATGCGGCCGTCCGCGAGCAGCGGCCAGACGCGCGCCTTCAGCTGTGCGGCGATGCGCGCCTTGAATTCGACCGGACGCGGACGCAGTGTCGAGCCCGTAACCGTCAGCCGGCGGCGCAGGATCTCGTTCAGGTTGACCTCGGCCTTCGCCCCGCCGAGCAGCGCGATCAGCACGAGGCGGCCGCCATCCGCGAGCGCGGACAGTTCGCGCGGCACGTACGAGCCTGCGACCATGTCGAGGATCACATCGACGCCACGATCGTGCGTCAGCGACTTGACGACCTCGACGAAGTCCTCGGTCTTGTAGTTGATTGCACGTTCGGCGCCGAGCGCCTCGCATGCCCGGCATTTGTCGGCATTCCCGGCCGTCGCGAACACGCGATAGCCGAGCGCGTGCGCGATCTGGATCGCCGTCACGCCGATCCCGCTCGAGCCGCCTTGCACGAGCAGCGTTTCCTGCTCGCCGCCCTCGCCCGCGCCGAGCAGCGCGCGGTCGAACACGTTGCTCCACACCGTGAAGAACGTTTCAGGCAGCGATGCGGCTTCGATGTCGGTCAGCCCATCGGGAACCGGCAGGCATTGCGGCAGCGGCGCGACCGCGTACTCGGCGTAGCCGCCGCCCGCGAGCAGCGCGCAGACGCGATCGCCCAGCTTCAGGCCGAACGGGTTCAGCGCCGCATCAGACAGGTCGCCGCCGACGATCTCGCCCGCGACCTCGAGGCCCGGCAGATCCGATGCCCCCGGCGGCGGCGCATACGCGCCCTTGCGCTGGAATACGTCGGGCCGGTTCACGCCGGAAGCCGCCACCTTGATCAGCACTTCGCCGCACTTCGGTTCGGGGCGCGGACGCTCCGCGAGCTTCAGCACGTCGGGGGCGCCGAATTCGGTGATTTCGATGGCTTGCATGGTGGTCGCTCCAGGATCGGAATCGGGTGGCGCACCCGTGCGCGGCACGGGCGCCTCGCCGGCGCTGCTGCGCCGCACAACGATGCTACAGAAAAAACGGCCGGCACGCTTTCGCACTGCCGGCCGTTCTCACGCCTGTCCGCTTACTGCTGCGGCGGCGTATCCGAATGCGACGCCGCCGCTGCTTCGTTCAGCAGCGCCTTCGCCGACAGACGCACGCGACCCTTCTCGTCCGTCTGGATCACCTTGACCTTCACCTGCTGGCCTTCCTTCAGGTAGTCGTTGATGTCCTTCACGCGCTCGTTGACGATTTCCGAGATGTGCAGCAGGCCGTCCTTGCCCGGCAGCAGGTTCACGATCGCGCCGAAATCGAGCAGCTTGAGCACCGTGCCTTCGTACACCTGGCCGACTTCGATTTCAGCCGTGATTTGCTCGATGCGCTTCTTCGCTTCGGCCATGCCTTCGCTGTTCGTGCTCGCGATCGTCACGACGCCGTCATCGGAGATGTCGATGGTCGTGCCGGTTTCTTCGGTCAGCGCGCGGATCACCGAACCGCCCTTGCCGATCACGTCGCGGATCTTTTCCGGGTTGATCTTGATCGTGATCATGCGCGGCGCGAATTCCGACAGTTGCGTGTTCGCACCCGAGACCGCCGAGGTCATCTTGCCGAGGATGTGCATGCGGCCTTCCTTCGCCTGCGCGAGCGCGACCTGCATGATTTCCTTCGTGATGCCCTGGATCTTGATGTCCATCTGCAGCGCCGTCACGCCTTGCTCCGTGCCGGCCACCTTGAAGTCCATGTCGCCGAGGTGATCTTCGTCGCCGAGGATGTCGGTCAGCACCGCGAACTTGTTGCCCTCGAGGATCAGGCCCATCGCGATGCCCGCGACGTGCGCCTTCATCGGCACGCCGGCGTCCATCAGCGCGAGGCAGCCGCCGCACACCGATGCCATCGACGACGAACCGTTCGATTCGGTGATTTCCGACACGACGCGGATCGAGTAGCCGAATTCGTCGGCGCTCGGCAGGCACTTGACCAGCGCGCGCTTCGCGAGACGGCCGTGGCCGATTTCACGACGCTTCGGCGAGCCGACGCGGCCCGTTTCGCCGGTCGCGAACGGGGGCATGTTGTAGTGGAGCATGAAGCGCTCGCGGTATTCGCCTTCGAGCGCGTCGATGATCTGCTCGTCACCCTTCGTGCCGAGCGTCGCGACGACGAGCGCCTGCGTTTCGCCACGCGTGAACAGCGCCGAACCGTGGGTGCGCGGCAGCACGCCGGTGCGGATCTCGATCGGACGCACGGTGCGCGTGTCGCGACCGTCGATGCGCGGCTCGCCGTTCAGGATCTGCGAACGGACGATCTTCGCTTCGATGTCGAACAGGATATTGCCGACGGTCGCCTTGTCGGCCGCGACCGTGCCGGCCGCCAGCGCGTCTTCCTCGAGCTTCGCCGAGGTTGCCGCGTAGACTTCCTTCAGCTTCGTCGAACGCGCTTGCTTGTCGCGCAGCTGGTAAGCGGCGAGCAGGTCGCCGTGCGCCAGTTCCGTCACGCGCGCGATCAGCGCTTCATTCTTCGGTGCCGGCTGCCAGTCCCACTCGGGCTTGCCGCCTTCGCGCACGAGTTCGTGGATCGCGTCGATCGCCGTCTGCATCTGCTCGTGGCCGAACACGACCGCGCCCAGCATCACGTCTTCCGGCAGCTGGTCGGCTTCCGATTCGACCATCAGCACCGCACGCTCCGTACCGGCGACGACGAGGTCGAGGCTCGATGCCTTGATCTGGTCACGCGTCGGGTTCAGCACGTAGGCGTTGTCGATGTACGCGACGCGCGCGGCACCGACCGGACCGTTGAACGGCAGGCCCGACACGGCGAGCGCGGCCGATGCGCCGATCAGCGCGGGGATGTCCGCCGGGATTTCCGGGTTCACGGACAGCACGTGGATCACGACCTGGACTTCGTTGTAGAAGCCTTCCGGGAACAGCGGGCGCAGCGGACGGTCGATCAGGCGCGACGTCAGCGTCTCGTGTTCCGACGGACGGCCTTCGCGACGGAAGAAGCCGCCCGGGATCTTGCCGGCCGAGTAGGTCTTCTCGAGGTAGTCGACGGTCAGCGGGAAGAAGTCCTGACCCGGCTTCGCCGACTTCGCGCCGACGACGGTGGCCAGCACGACGGTGTCTTCCACGTCGACGATCACGGCACCGCTCGCCTGGCGGGCGACTTCACCGGTTTCGAGGCGCACCTTGTGCTGGCCCCACTGGAATTCCTTCACGACCTTGTTGAACATGGACATGGTTGCTCCTTTGAATTCATTCATTTCATTCGCCGTGCGGGCCATCCCGCGCGGCGGCGTCCCGACCGAATCACCCGGAGCAAGGTGTGTTTTTTATGCCATTCCAGCACGCCGCTCGACGAGCGGCGCGCTGGAATGACACAAATCCCGACCCCGGTATCAGCCGTTCCGGCAGCCCGGCACCCACGTGCCGGACGACCTGCGGTGCGCGTGACGCTACGCACCGCGCAAAAACAAAATGCCTGCATCAGCGGACTGACACAGGCATCTTGCTGGCGGCAATCGCCTCGATTACTTACGCAGACCCAGCTTCTCGATCAGCGCGCGGTAACGGTCGGCATCCTTGCCCTTGAGGTAGTCGAGCAGCTTGCGGCGGCGGCTCACCATGCGCAGCAGGCCGCGGCGGCTGTGGTGATCCTTCGCGTGGGTCTTGAAGTGACCCGTCAGTTCGACGATACGTGCGGTCAGCAGTGCGACCTGGACTTCGGGCGAACCCGTGTCGTTGGTACCGCGGGCGAACTGAGCAACGACTTCCGACTTCTTGATATCTGCAACAGACATGAGATTTCCTTTGTTTCCTACTGGCTAACTAACAGGCGGACACGGAAGAATGGCCGTGCCGTGACTTACAACCGGCGGGCATTGTAGCACAACTGCACGCCGTTCCATCGCCTCCTGTCACGGGCGCGTCATCGAGCAGGTCGACGGCATCTGCGTGCGCTGCGCGGGCACCGCGAGGACGGTCCGGAAACCGTATCCCGAGCCCTCGTTGTCGAAGCGCACGCCCGGCGTGCCGGCCTTGTCCATTTCCATCACATAAAGGGGCTGGATCAACTGGTGATCCTGCGCGCGCATCGACGACGCGTGGAAGCCGTCGTCGAGCGACAGCCCTTCGAGCGCGCGCGCCACTGCGACGGGGTCGGACGAGCCGGCGCGATTCATCGCCGCCGCGAGCATCTCGATCATCAGGCTCATCCGTCGCACCGGATAGTCGTCCGGGGCAGCGGGAAAACGGGTCCGGAACGCGCGGTAGAACGCGTCCGATTGCGCGCCGCCCGCGTTCGGATGCCAGTCCGCGACGGCGACCACCCGGCCGACGCCCGCATCGCCGAGCGCGGCCGGTGCGCCGAGGCTGTTGCCATAGAACGTATAGAACTTCGCGTTCAGCCCCTGCTCGCGCGCCGCCTTCACGAGCAGCGTGAGGTCGTTGCCCCAGTTGCCGGTCACGACGGCGTCCGCGCCGCTTGCGCGGATCTTCGCGATATAGGGCGAGAAATCCTTGATGCGGCCGATCGGGTGGAATTCGTCGCCGGCGATCGTCACGTCGGGGCGCCGCTCGGCCAGCGCCTGCCGCGCCAGCGCGCTGACGTCGTGGCCGAAGCTGTAGTCCTGGTTCAGCAGGTAGACCTTGCGCAGCGGGCGGTCGCGCGCCATCACGTCCGCCAGCGCGGCCATCCGCATCCCCGCGTGCGCGTCGAAGCGGAAATGCCAGAAGCTGCAGCGCGCACCGGTCAGCGCCGGATCGTCGGCCGAATAGTTGAGGAACAGCATCCGGCTGTCCGGATTGCGCGCGTTCAGCTTGTCGAGCGCCGCGACGAGCGCGGCCGCGACCGCCGAGCTGTTGCCCTGCGCGACGAAACCGATGTGCCGGTCCGCCGCCGCGCGCAGCTGCACCAACGCCTCCTCCGGGCTGCCCTTGCTGTCGAGCACGACGAGTTCGAGCGGGTGCGCGCCGTCACGCAGCTTCACGCCGCCCGCCGCGTTGACCCGCTCGACGCCGAAGCGCAGGTTGCGCTCGACGGCCGCGCCCGCGTTCGCGAACGGGCCCGACATCCCTTCGATCAGCGCGATCCGCACCGGCTCGCCTGCCGCGAACGCGGACGACGCCAGCATCCACCCGGCGCTCCATGCGAGCGCGTACCGTTTCCACAGCTGCATCGGCTCCCTGCCCTTCAACCCGTCCGAGAAGCGCGGATCATAGGACGCGGACGGCGCCGGCCGCAAGCCCGGCGCGCAACGATAGCCCGACGACACCCGGCCGGCGATCCGCACCGATTTTTTCGGCACGATGCGCCGGCGCGCGCCGTCCGTGATACAACTGAACGGTTAGAGCGTTCTGGAGGATCCCATGCGCATTCGCATTCCCGCGCGCCTGCCGGTGCTGGTCGCCTGTGCGGCGGCGCTGCTCGCCGGCTGTGCGCAACCGTGGCAGCAATACCAGGCCGGCCAGGACGAGTCGGCGATCGTCGCGCGCATGGGCCCGCCGCGCGAGATCTACGACCTGCCCGGCGGCGGCAAGCGCCTGATGTGGCCGACCCAGCCGATGGGCGAGATCACCATCGCGGCCGACGTCGACGCGGCCCACCGGATCGTCAACGTGCGCCAGGTGCTGCAGCCGAGCGAGTTCTATCGCGCGGATATCGGCAAGTGGACCAAGACCGACGTGCTCGTCAATTTCGGCCGCCCGGTCGAGACGTCCTACTTCCCGCTGATGAAGCGCGAGGTATGGACCTACCGCTATCTCGAAGACAACGTCTGGTACATGATGTACAGCTTCTACTTCGACCCGCAGGGCATCCTGCGCACCACGCAGAAAACACCGGACCCGCTGCACGATCCCGACCGCCGCAATCTGTTCTGATCGGATCGATTGCGCATTTACGCGAAATTTTCACAATGGCCATTCACGAATTGCTGCGTGAATGGCCATTTCATTTTTTCCGTCATATTCGATTAATTTCGAATTGAAGCAGCAATCCTTTCCGATCGAATATGCGCCCAAAGCATCGCGATGAGCCCCGCGCCACGCGGCCGCCAGGAGGAAACAGGCATGTACGATACATGTCATGCGTTGCATTGGTGCATTCGGTGCACCTCGCCAGATCGAGTTGAAACAATTTGTATCATTGGCACCGGATGTTAGGGCATACCCCTAATATCGGATGAAATTGAACCTTTCAATTTAGAAAGCATCCTATTGCTCCACTTCGTCCGGTATTTGTTTGTCCTTATCAGAAAGGAGTCCTCATGAATCGCCCCAAGAGCATGCTGGTTGCCAACATCGCCTGGGCCCGCGAGACGCACGAGCACACGCCCGGTTTCTTCGACGCACTCGCGCGCGGCCAGAATCCGCGCGTGCTGTGGATCGGCTGCGCCGACAGCCGGGTGCCAGCCGAAACCATCACGCACTGCGTGCCCGGCGAGCTGTTCGTCCATCGCAACATCGCGAACCTGTTCCATCCCGACGACGACAATTCCGCGAGCGTGCTCGAGTACGCTGTGCGCGTGCTCGAAGTCGACCACGTGATCGTGTGCGGCCACTACGGATGCGGCGGGGTGCGCGCGTCGCTGCTGCCGCCGCCGGCCGACCTGCCGCACGTCGCGCGCCGCATCGCGCCGCTGTGCGCGCTTGCACGGCGCCATCGCGACACGCTCGACGGACTCGACGACACGGCCGCCGCCGACCGCCTGGCGGAACTTAACGTGCTCGAACAGGTGCGGCTGCTGCGCGCTTCGCCGATCGTGCATGGCCGGCAGCGGCCGCCGCTCGTGCACGGCTGGATCTTTTCGCTTGCCGACGGCCGCCTGAAGGAACTCGATTCCGGCTACACGACAGCGCCGGCCGAAGCCGAACCGGAGCATGCCGCCATGGCCGCCGCTCTCGGCTGATCCGCCCCTCCCTACGCCAATGAAATCACCCCAACCATGAAACTGAACGACCGCCTGTCCACCCTGCCGCGCGACATCGTCGCCGGCATCGTCGTGTTCCTCGTCGCGCTGCCGTTATGTCTCGGCATCGCCAATGCGTCCGGCGTCGAGCCGTTCGCCGGGCTCGTGTCCGGCATCGTCGGCGGGATCATCGTCGCGCTGTTGAGCGGCTCGTCACTGTCGGTCAGCGGGCCGGCCGCCGGCCTCGTCGTGATCGTCGTCGAAGGGATCGCGCAACTCGGCAGCTTTTCCGCGTTCCTGCTCGCTGTGCTGCTGTCCGGCGTGCTGCAGTTCGGCTTCGGCATGCTGCGCGCCGGCCGCTTCGCCGCGTACGTACCGTCGCCCGTCATCAAGGGCATGCTCGCGGCGATCGGCCTGCTGCTGGTCGTGAAGCAGATTCCGTTCGCATTCGGCATCGGCGGGCCGGCCGCGCAATCGTTTGCATCGTGGCCCGGCCTGCCGACCGCCTGGGCCGCAACGGCCATCGCGCTCATCTCGCTCGCGCTGCTGGTCGCGTGGGACACGCCCGCGCTCAAGCGCTTCGGCTGGGTACGCGCGGTGCCTGCGCCGCTCGCGGTCGTCGTGTTCGGCATCGGCGCGACGCTGGTGCTCGGCGTCGTTGCACCGTCGGTCGCGCCGGGCGCCGCGCATCGCGTCACGCTGCCGGAGCTCGAATCGTTCGCGGCGCTCGCGGCATCGCTGAAGCATGCCGAGCTCGGCCCGAACTTCGCGCAACTCGTCAATCCGGACGTGTGGCGCGTCGCGATCACGCTCGCGGTCGTCGCGAGCCTCGAGACGCTGCTGAGCCTGGAGGCGGTAGAACAGATCGATCCGAAGCGCCGGCCGACCCAGCCGGACCGCGAACTCAAGGCCCAGGGCGTCGGCAATCTCGTCGCGGGCGCGGTCGGCGGGCTGCCGATCACGTCGGTGATCGTGCGCAGTTCGGTCAACGTGAACGCGGGTGCCCAAAGCCGGATGTCGGCGATCGTGCACGGGATCCTGCTGCTCGCCAGCGTGTTCGCGCTCACCGGGCTGATCAACCTGATCCCGCTCGCGAGCCTCGCGGCGATACTGATCCACACCGGCTTCAAGCTCGCCAAACCGGCGCTGTTCCGCTCGGTGCTGAAGCAGGGCCCGGCCGCGTTCGTGCCGTTCGCCGCGACGATCGCGGGCGTGCTGGCGGTCGACCTGCTGTTCGGCATCGCGCTCGGCCTCGCCTGCAGCGTGCTGGCGGTCGCGGTGGCGAACCTGAAGAGCCCCGTCACGCTCGCGCAGCACGACGACCACTTCCTGCTGTCGTTCCGCAAGGACGTGTCGTTCCTCGGCAAGGTGCAGGTCAAGCATCACCTGCGGCACATTCCGGACCGCGCGGCCGTGATCATCGACGCGACGCGCGCCGACTACATCGACCACGACGTGCTCGAACTGCTCGACGCGTTCATCGCCGATGCGCCGCGGCGCGGGATCGCGGTCGAATTCCGCCGCCGCAGCCCGGCGCCCCGCCCGGCCGCGCGCCGCTGGTCGTTCCGCGCGCCGGCCGCCGAATGAGCGGCGCATGAAAAACGCCCCGCGCGGCGCGAGGCCGCTCGGGGCGTTTCGTGTGCTTCGGGCGCTCGACGCGCAGCGCTTACGCGCGCTGCGGGTTGACCTTGTCGTCCTTCGAATGCAGCTTGTTCAGCGCCGAGATGTACGCCTTCGCGGACGCGGCGACGATGTCCGGATCGGTGCCGACACCGTTGACGATCCGCCCGCTCTTCGACAGCCGGACCGTCACTTCGCCCTGCGCCTGCGTGCCGGTCGTGATCGCGTTCACCGAGTACAGCAGCAGTTCGGAACCGCTGCCGACTTCACCCTCGATCGCATTGAACGTCGCGTCGACCGGCCCGTTGCCGCGTGCCTCGCCGGTCACTTCCTTGCCTTCGACCGCGAACACGATCTTCGCCTGCGGCTGCTCGCCCGTCTCCGAACGCTGCGACAGCGACACGAACTTGAAGTGCTCCTGCTCGTGCGCGAGCGCCGATTCTTCCGAGACGATCGCGATGATGTCTTCGTCGAAGATCTCGGCCTTGCGGTCGGCGAGGTCCTTGAAGCGCATGAACGCGGCGTTCAGTTCGGCTTCGCTGTCGAGCGACACGCCGAGCTCCTGCAGGCGCTGCTTGAACGCGTTGCGGCCCGACAGCTTGCCGAGCACGATCTTGTTCGCGGTCCAGCCCACGTCTTCCGCGCGCATGATTTCGTAGGTGTCGCGCGCCTTCAGCACGCCGTCCTGGTGGATGCCCGACGCGTGCGCGAACGCGTTGGCGCCGACCACCGCCTTGTTCGGCTGCACGACGAAACCGGTGATCTGCGACACGAGCTTCGAGGTCGGCACGATCTGCGTCGTGTCGATGCCGACGTCGAGGCCGAAGTAGTCCTTGCGGGTCTTCACGGCCATCACGATTTCCTCGAGCGACGTGTTGCCCGCGCGCTCGCCGAGACCGTTGATCGTGCACTCGACCTGGCGCGCGCCGCCGATCTTCACGCCGGCGAGCGAGTTGGCCACCGCCATCCCGAGATCGTTGTGGCAATGCACGGAGAAGATCGCCTTGTCCGAGTTCGGAATGCGTTCGCGCAGCGTCTTCACGAGGTTGCCGTAGAGCTCCGGCACGCCGTAGCCGACCGTGTCGGCGATGTTGATCGTCGTCGCCCCCTCGGCGATCACCGCTTCCAGCACGCGGCACAGGAAGTCGAGATCCGAACGGCTGCCGTCTTCCGGCGAGAATTCGACGTTGTCGGTGAACTTGCGCGCGAAGCGCACCGCGAGGCGCGCCTGCTCGAACACCTGGTCCGGCGTCATGCGCAGCTTCTTTTCCATGTGCAGCGGCGACGTCGCGATGAACGTGTGGATCCGCGAGCTGTTGGCCGGCTTCAGCGCGTCGGCCGCACGCTGGATGTCCTTGTCGTTGGCGCGCGCCAGCGAGCAGATCGTGCTGTCCTTCACGAGACCGGCGATCGTGTGGATCGCGTCGAAGTCGCCGTTCGAGCTGGCCGCGAAACCGGCCTCGATCACGTCGACCTTCATCCGCTCGAGATGCTTCGCGATGCGGATTTTCTCTTCCTTCGTCATCGACGCGCCGGGCGATTGTTCACCGTCACGCAACGTCGTATCGAAAATGATCAGCTTGTCTGTCATGGGGGGCTCCAGGGCTCTTTATACGGGAATCGAACGTAATGAGATCGCGCCACCGCTGGCGACGCTCAACAACAGACGAGGCTTGACGGAGGGCGAGAACGGTCAGCGCGGCAGGCGCGCCAAAGCTAGCGCGCGTAGCGGCGCACCGGCTAGAAGGAGGGAGAGGCGGGGAAATGCAGTCATGCCGAAGACTATAGCGACATTCCGCCGGGTGCGCAATCGGACGGCACCCGGGATACCGGGCTCCGACGCACGAAAAAGGGGCAAATGAAAACGGCGGCCCGGAATCACCTCCGAGGCCGCCGCTTCCGGACAGGTTGCGCGTCAGTGGTCGCGTTGCGACGAGCGCGCGGGATTCGCCCGTCCGCGCACGGCCATGTAGGCCCAGAACACGTAGCCGGACAGCCCGTACAGCACGAACAGGCAGAACAGCATCAGCGGCGGATCGGACGACACGAGCACGAACGCGACGACGACCAGCAGGATCGCCGCGAACGGCACGCGGTGCCGCACGTCGAGCGCCTTGCCGCTGTAGAACGGCGCGTTCGACACCATCGTCACGCCCGCATAGATCGTCAGTGCAAACGCGACCCAGGGCAGCCAGCCGAGCTTCATCGGCACGCGATTGTCGGTCGCGAGCCAGACGAAGCCGGCGATCAGCGCGGCGGCGGCCGGGCTCGGCAGCCCCTGGAAGAAGCGCTTGTCGACGCTGCCGATGTTCGTGTTGAAGCGCGCGAGACGCAGCGCGGCGCCCGAGCAATAGACGAACGCGGCGAGCCAGCCCCAGCGGCCGAGATCCTTCAGCACCCACTCGTACATCACGAGCGCGGGCGCGACGCCGAACGACACCATGTCCGACAGGCTGTCGAACTGTTCGCCGAACGCGCTTTGCGTATGCGTCATGCGCGCGACGCGCCCGTCCATCCCGTCGAGCACCATCGCGACGAAGATCGCGATCGCGGCGATCTCGAAGCGCACGTTCATCGCCTGCACGACCGCAAAGAAGCCGCAGAACAGCGCGGCGGTCGTGAATGCGTTCGGCAGCAGATAGATGCCACGCGTCTTCAGGAACCGCTGGCGCGCGGCGCGGCGGCTCTCGAGCGGCGCGGGATCGGGCGCCATTCCCTTGTTGCGGCGGAACGGACGTGGCGTCTGGCCGGAGCCGTTACGCGGCCGACGCGGTTTGAATGCGGCCATCGTGCGCCCCGCCGCTTACTGTTCGAGCTCGGCGAGGATCGTCGACGACGCGTAGACCTTCTCGCCGATCGACACCTTCGCGCGGCTGCCGAGCGGCAGATACACGTCGACGCGCGAACCGAAGCGGATGAAACCGTAGCGCTGGCCGCGCGACAGCGGCTCGCCGGCGCGCACGTAGCAGAGGATCCGGCGGGCGACGAGGCCGGCGATCTGCACGGCGGTGACGGTCTTGCCGCTCGCCGTCTGGATCACGACCGCATTGCGCTCGTTCTCGGTCGACGCCTTGTCGATCGCCGCGTTCAGGAACGCGCCCGGGAAGTACTCGACCTTGGAGATCGCGCCGTCGACCGGCGAACGCTGCGAGTGAACGTTGAAGACATTCATGAACACGCTGATCTTCAGCGCTTCGCGGTTCGCGTACGGATCCTGCGTGGTCTCGACCGCGACGATGCGGCCGTCGGCCGGGCACAGCACCGCATTCGGCTGCGCCGGGATCGGGCGCTGCGGATCGCGGAAGAACTGGACGACGAAGACGAGCAGCAGCCAGAACGGCCATGCGAAGCCGAAGCCCCCGACGGCGTGGATCAACAACGCGATGACGGCTGCAATCGCGATGAACGGCCAGCCTTCGCGCGCGATGATCGGATGAGGATAGTTCATGGGTTCGTTCGGTGTTCGGTGAATTGCAAAGCCCGTAGGATAGCAAAAGCCGCCCGGGGCACTGCTGCCTTCGGACGGCTTTTTGAAACCGACCCTCCACTCGAAGGGCCGGAGCAGCACGCGGTGCTTAGTTCTTCGTCTGGTCGACGAGCTTGTTCTTCGCGATCCACGGCATCATCGCGCGCAGCTTCGCACCGACCTGCTCGATCTGGTGCTCGGCCGTCAGGCGGCGGCGCGACTGCAGCGTCGGGGCGCCTGCCTTGTTCTCGAGGATGAAGCTCTTGGCGTACTCGCCCGTCTGGATGTCGGTCAGGCACTGCTTCATCGCCTTCTTCGTCTCTTCCGTGACGACGCGCGGGCCCGTCACGTACTCGCCGTACTCGGCGTTGTTCGAGATCGAGTAGTTCATGTTCGCGATGCCGCCTTCGTAGATCAGGTCGACGATCAGCTTCAGTTCGTGCAGGCACTCGAAGTACGCCATTTCCGGCGCGTAGCCGGCTTCGACCAGCGTCTCGAAACCTGCCTTGATCAGCTCGACGGTACCGCCGCACAGCACGGCCTGCTCGCCGAACAGGTCGGTTTCGGTCTCTTCACGGAAGTTCGTCTCGATGATGCCGGCACGGCCGCCGCCGTTCGCTGCCGCGTACGACAGCGCGATGTCGCGTGCCGCGCCCGACTTGTTCTGCGCAACCGCGATCAGGTGCGGCACGCCGCCACCTTGCGAGTACGTGCCGCGCACGGTGTGGCCCGGAGCCTTCGGCGCGATCATGATCACGTCGAGGTCGGCGCGCGGGATCACCTGGCCGTAGTGGACGTTGAAGCCGTGCGCGAATGCCAGCGCCGCGCCCTGCTTGATGTTCGCGTGCACTTCCTTCGCGTACACGTCGGCGATCTGCTCGTCCGGCAGCAGCATCATGACGACGTCCGCGCCCTTCACCGCTTCCGCGACTTCCTTGACCGCGAGGCCTGCGTTTTCAGCCTTGCTCCACGACGCGCCGTCCTTGCGAAGGCCGACCGTCACGTTCACGCCGCTGTCCTTCAGGTTCAGTGCGTGTGCATGGCCTTGCGAGCCGTAGCCGATGATCGTGACTTGCTTGCCCTTGATGAGGGAGAGGTCAGCGTCTTTGTCGTAGAAAACGTTCATGATGGTTCCTTCGCTAATTCAAAAATTCAACAATTCGTTCAGATGGAGTACTGCGGGCCGGGACATGACGGCGCACCCGGCGTGCCTCTTTGGCAATTTCGGCATCACACCTTCAGGATGCGCTCGCCGCGTCCGATGCCGGAGCTGCCGGTACGCACGGTCTCTAGGATCGCGGTGGCGTCCAGCCCCTGGATGAATGCGTCGAGCTTGTCGCTCGCGCCCGTCAATTCGATCGTGTAGGTCTTTTCGGTCACGTCGATGATGCGGCCGCGGAAAATGTCCGACATCCGCTTCATTTCTTCGCGCTCCTTGCCCACTGCACGTACCTTGATCAGCATCAGCTCGCGTTCGATGTGTGCACCGTCGGTCAGGTCCACCACTTTCACCACCTCGATCAGGCGGTTCAGATGCTTCGTGATCTGTTCGATCACGTCGTCGGAGCCAATGGAAACGATGGTGAGCCGCGACAGCGATTGGTCTTCGGTCGGCGCCACCGTCAAGGTTTCGATGTTGTAGCCGCGTGCGGAAAACAGACCGACCACGCGCGACAGCGCGCCCGGTTCGTTTTCCAGCAGGACGGAAATGATGTGTCTCATGTTCGCTTCTTCCAGAATGTGTCCGTGTCGATTCACTCGCGCCGCGCGCCGCCCGGTGCCGCACCGCCCTTCGTGAAGGCGGCCGCTCCCGGCCTGGACGCGCGTCGCGCCGTTACAGATCTTCCGATCCGAGCAGCATCTCGGTGATGCCCTTGCCGGCCTGTACCATCGGCCAGACGTTTTCGGTCGGATCGGTCTGGAAGTCGAGAAACACGGTGCGGTCCTTCAGGCGCAGCGCTTCCTTCAGCGCCGGCTCCACATCCGAGGTCTTTTCGATCCGCATGCCGACATGGCCGTACGCTTCGGCGAGCTTCACGAAATCGGGCAGCGCATCCATGTACGAATGCGAATAGCGCTTGCTGTATTCGATCTGCTGCCACTGGCGGACCATGCCCAGATAGCGGTTGTTCAGCGAAATGATCTTCACGGGCGTGTCGTACTGCAGGCAGGTCGACAGTTCCTGGATGCACATCTGGATCGAGCCTTCGCCCGTGATGCACAGCACGTCGTCGTCCGGGTGCGCCATCTTGACGCCCATCGCTGCCGGCAGGCCGAAGCCCATCGTGCCGAGGCCGCCGGAGTTGATCCAGCGACGCGGCTTGTTGAAACGGTAGAACTGCGCGGCCCACATCTGGTGCTGGCCGACGTCCGAGCACACGAACGCGTTGCCGTCCGTCAGCTCCCACGCCTTCTCGACCACGTACTGCGGCTTGATGATCTCGCTGTCGCGGTCGAACTTCAGGCAGTCTTTCGCGCGCCAGCTTTCGATGTCCTTCCACCATTGCGCGAGCGCGTCGGTGTCGGGGCCGTGCTCGGCCGTCTGCAACTGCTCGATCAGTTCCTTCAGCACTTCCTTCACGTCGCCGACGATCGGGATGTCGACCTTCACGCGCTTCGAGATCGACGACGGGTCGATGTCGATGTGGATGATCTTGCGCGGACGCGACGCGAAGTGCGCCGGGTCGCCGATCACGCGGTCGTCGAAGCGCGCGCCGATCGCGATCAGCACGTCACAGTGCTGCATCGCCATGTTCGCTTCGTAGGTGCCGTGCATGCCGAGCATGCCGAGGAATTTCTTGTCCGACGCGCGATAGCCGCCGAGGCCCATCAGCGTGTTCGTGACCGGGTAGCCGAGCAGGTCGGCGAATTGGTTCAGTTCGCGTGCCGCATCGGCGAGGATGATGCCGCCGCCCGTGTAGATATAGGGACGCTTCGCCGACAGCAGCAGCGACACGGCCTTGCGGATCTGGCCCGAATGGCCCTTCGTGACGGGGTTGTACGAGCGCAGCGACACGCTCTTGACCGGCTCGTACTGGCACGGCGTCTTCGAGATGTCCTTCGGGATGTCGATCAGCACCGGGCCCGGACGGCCGGTGCGGGCGATGTAGAACGCCTTCTTGACGGTTTCCGCGAGGTCGCGCACGTCCTTCACGAGGAAGTTGTGCTTCACGCACGGACGCGTGATGCCGACCGTATCGCATTCCTGGAACGCGTCCTGGCCGATCGCGGCAGTCGGCACCTGGCCGCTGATCACGACCATCGGGATCGAATCCATGTAGGCCGTCGCGATGCCGGTCACCGCATTGGTGACACCGGGGCCGGACGTCACGAGACAGACGCCGACATTGCCGGTGGAACGCGCATACGCATCGGCTGCGTGCACGGCCGCCTGTTCGTGGCGCACCAGCACGTGCTGAATCTTGTCCTGCTTGTAAAGCTCGTCGTAGATGTAGAGTACCGAGCCGCCGGGGTAGCCCCAGATGAATTCGACGTTTTCGTCGGCCAGTGCCTTCATGAGCACGGTGGCGCCGATGGAGTCGCTATCGGGAGGGGAAAGGGGTTCCGACGTGGAGAATTCCGCGCTGGGCATGTTCATTTTGACCTTTCGAATTTTCGGCAAAAAATTGATCGGGTGCTCTCTGCCGGGCTTGTGGCTCGGGTTCAAGCGGCGCGTCCAGTTTGAAGGGCGGGCTTCTTGGGCCAGCCTCAAATGAGACCATCACTTCATGTTGCGAATCACTGACGATAGCGGGTCATGATTGGGTCGTCAAGCAAAATATCCCGCAGCGCATCATGCGCCCCGCCCGGCGGGCCGCGGACGCGGCTCGCATGCAACGGGGCGAGCCGCAACCGGTGCCAAGTCGCGCGAAAATTTGTTAGCATCCGCGGGTTTTACGAAATTTTTCGACCTTTCACACGCCGCAGTCCGCAGCGCATACCTTTACGGAATGGCATCAGACAAGGAACTCGCCGACTTTCTGGCGGGCGTCGAAAGGCGCGCGTTCAAGCAGGCTGCGTACGCCGTGCGTGACGACGATGCGTCGCTCGACATCGTGCAGGACGCGATGATCAAGCTGGCGGAGAAATACGGCGACCGGCCGGCGGCCGAACTGCCGCTGCTGTTCCAGCGGATCCTGCAGAACGCGATCCACGACTGGTTCCGCCGGCAGAAGGTCCGCAACACCTGGGTCACGCTGTTCTCGTCGCTCAACAATACGGACGACGAGGACTTCGATCCGCTGGAAACGCTCGAGTCAGCGGACGACAATGCAGGTGTCGAGAGCACCGAGCACCGCCTCGAGCGGGAGCAGGTTCTGGCCCTGATCGACGAAGAAATCCAGAAACTTCCGACGCGTCAACGGGAAGCGTTCCTGATGCGTTATTGGGAAGATATGGATGTCGCCGAGACTGCCGCCGCAATGGGGTGCTCCGAAGGCAGCGTCAAGACGCACTGCTCGCGAGCCACCCATGCCCTGGCGCAAGCGCTCAAGGCCAAAGGAATCACGCTATGAGCTCCGCTCCCGTAAATCGAGAACACGAATTCGCGCTGAAGGTCCGCCGCGCACTGGACGAACGTGCCGCGGCGCTGCCTGCCGCGACCACCGATCGTCTGGCCGTCGCGCGCCGGGCCGCGCTCGCGCGCAAGAAGCCGGAAGCCGCCACCGCGCCGGTGTTCGTGCCCGCCTTCGCCGGTGCCGCCGCCGCATACGGCACGCCGCCCGCGAGCCGTCCGCAGACGTCGTTCGCGCGCCGCCTGCTGCGCGCGTGGCCGCTCGCGCTGCTGCTCGCGGGGCTCGTCGGCATCGCGTACTGGGAAGACATGCAGCGCACCGCCGAACTCGCCGACATCGACGCGGCGATGCTCAGCGACGACCTGCCGCTCAACGCGTATCTCGATCACGGGTTCAACGCGTATCTTTCGCACACACGCTAACAAACAGACAATAACGAGGGGATCGCACGGGTGAGTCAGAAACGCGGCCTGGCCGTATTTTTCGGATGCGTGATCGCGATCGCCATTTCCTACGTCGCCACCTATTCCCGATTCAACCCGCCCCCCGCGACGGTCTCCGCCGCGGCCAGCAGCGCGCCCGCGCCGACCTCGGCCGCGGCCGGCCTGACCACCGAACTCGCCCCGCTGCCCCTGCCGCTGCCGGCCGCCAACGGCCCGCTCTCGTGGGCGCGCCTGACGCCCGCGCAACGCGCGGCACTCGCGCCGTTCGCCGATCAGTGGGATGGCTTCAGCGATGCGCGCAAGCGCAAATGGCTGAAGATCGCGTCCCGTTTCGCGAAATTGACGCCCGATGAGCAGAAGCACCTGCAGGACAGGATGTCCGAGTGGGCGCGGATGACGCCCGAGCAGCGCCGCGTCGCGCGCGAGAATTACCAGAGCGCGAAGGAGCTTTCCGCGCAGGCGCGCGAGCGCGCATGGAAGGCCTACCAGCAACTGCCCGAAGAACAGAAGCAGCGCCTCGCCGCGACCGAGCGCCGGCGCCGGCCGAGCGTCGTCAGCGCGCCGCCGACCGTCGCCGACCGCGACGTGCGCCGCCTCGTCAATTCGCACGAACATCCGGCGAGCAACCCTGTTGCGGCACCGGCGCCCGCATCGGTCGGCGCCGGCGCGCCGCCGGTGACCGCATCGGCCACGTCCGGCACCGCCCCCGCACCCGCGACCGTCACGCCCGTGTCGCCGGCCGACGCGCCGTCGATGTTCAAGGGTTCCTGACCCGCCGTGGCAAGCGCCCCCGCAACCGAGGCCCCGGCCGTCGCCGCCGCGCCGTCCGTGCGGCGGCGCCTCGCGGCGATGCTGTACGAAGCCGTGCTGCTGTTCGGCGTCGTATTCTTCGCCGCCCTCGCCTTCAGCCTCGCGACGCAGCAGCGCAACGGCCTCGTCCATCACAACCTGCTCGCCGCGTGGATCGCACTCGTCGTCGGCGCGTACTTCGTCTGGTTCTGGACCCATGGCGGCCAGACGCTGCCGATGAAGACCTGGCGGCTGCGGCTCGAATCGTCGAGCGGCCGGCCGCTGAACGCCGGCCACGCGCTCGTCCGCTACGCGCTCGGCTGGCTGTGGTTCCTGCCGCCGCTCGCACTGCATCCGCTCCTCGGCCTGTCGGTGCCCGTCACGCTCGCGCTCGCCGCCGCATGGATCGTCGTCTGGGCCGGCGCCGCCCGCCTGCATAGCGATCGCCAGTTTCCGCACGACCGCATCGCCCGCACGCGCGTCGTCGCGATTCCGCGCTGACCGCGCGGTTCGCGTGATCGCGGGACGGCTCCGCGCATCCGCGCATTCATCAGACAAAACCACTCGAAACCGCCCACACGCCCGCCCCGCGAGGCATGCACGGTAACCGCAGGCCAGTCGGTTCGGCAGATTACGCAACACCGCCACATTCACTGCTAAACACGCCGCGACGACAGTAATAAGAACGTCTCGTGACTGTCACGGCATGGTCACGCCCGCATGGCGCAATGCCGGTAATGTCAACCGGCGCGAGTCATGCATGGGCCAGAAAACGTCCGCGACCTCCCTGTTCCGTCAACCGCTCGGCGCCCGCGCCGTCACCGCCTTCCTGTCCGGCTCGGCCGCAACCGATGCCCTTTCGCCGCACGAACCGGCGGCCGCACACGTCACGCAGCGCGACGACCCCGAGCCGTCCACGCATCGCTACCGCACGATCTGGCTGTCCGACATCCATCTCGGCTCGAGCGGCTGCCAGGCGCCGTACCTGCTCGATTTCCTGCGCCACAACGATTCGGAATACCTGTACCTCGTCGGCGACATCATCGACGGCTGGCAGCTGAAGAAGGGCTGGTACTGGCCGCAGGCGCACAACGATGTCGTGCAGAAGGTGCTGCGCAAGGCGCGCAAGGGCACGCAGGTCGTCTACATCCCGGGCAACCACGACGAAGGCGCGCGGCAGTTCTGCGACCTCGCATTCGGCGACATCCAGGTGCGCGGCGAGGCGTTCCACACGACGCTCGCCGGCAAACGTTTGTGGATCGTGCACGGCGACCTGTTCGACGGCGTGATCCAGCACGCGAAATGGCTCGCGTATCTCGGCGACACGCTCTACACGCTGATCCTCGTGCTGAACCGCTGGTTCAACCGGATCCGCAGCCGGCTCGGGTTCCAGTACTGGTCGCTGTCACAGTACCTGAAGCACCAGGTGAAGAACGCGGTGAACTTCATCTCGCAGTTCGAGACCGTGATGACCGACGAGGCGCGCCGCCGCGGCTGCGACGGCGTCGTGTGCGGGCACATCCACAAGGCGGAGATCCGCGACATCGACGGCGTGCTGTACTGCAACGACGGCGACTGGGTCGAGAGCCTGTCCGCGCTCGTCGAGACGATGGAAGGCGAACTGAAGGTCGTCTACTGGACGGCGATGCGCACCGCGCCGTCCGTTGCCCCGTCGCGCAAGGCCAAGGCCACTGCCTGACACAACTCCACTTACAGGACACATGCCGCGATGAAGATCATGATCGTCACCGACGCGTGGGAACCGCAGGTCAACGGCGTCGTGCGCACGCTGAAGAGCACCACCCGCGAACTCACCGCGCTCGGCCACCGGGTCGAAATGCTGACGCCGCTGGAATTCCGCACGGTGCCCTGCCCGACCTATCCCGAGATCCGCCTGTCGATCCTGCCGTACCGCAAGCTGCGCGCGCGGATCGATGCGTTCGCACCCGACGCGCTGCACATCGCGACCGAAGGCCCGCTCGGCCTCGCCGCGCGACGCTATGCACGCGCGCGCAAGCTGCCGTACACGACCGCGTATCACACGCGCTTTCCGGAATACGTGCAGGCGCGCTTCGGGATTCCGCTGTCGGCGACCTACAAGTTCCTGCACTGGTTCCACGGGCCGTCGCTCGCGGTGATGGCGCCGACCCCGGTCGTGAAGCAGGACCTCGAGAAGTTCGGCTTCACGAACGTCGTGCTGTGGACGCGCGGCGTCGATCTCGACATCTTCCGGCCGATGGAGTCGAAGGTGCTCAACACCGCCCGGCCGATCTTCCTGTACGTGGGCCGCGTCGCGATCGAGAAGAACGTCGAGGCGTTCCTGCGCCTCGACCTGCCCGGCTCGAAGTGGGTCGCGGGCGAAGGTCCGGCGCTCGCCGAGCTGAAGTCGCGCTACCCGGAAGCGAACTATCTTGGCGTACTGTCGCAAGCCGAGCTCGCCAAGGTGTATGCTGCGGCCGACGTGTTCGTGTTCCCGAGTCGCACCGACACGTTCGGCCTCGTGCTGCTGGAGGCGCTCGCGTGCGGCACGCCGGTCGCCGCCTACCCCGTCACGGGCCCGATCGACGTGCTCGGCGGGGGCGATGCCGGCGCGATGCACGAAGACCTGCAGGAAGCCTGCCTGGAGGCGCTGAAGATCGAACGCGAGACGGCCCGCGCGTGGGCCGAACGCTTCTCGTGGCGCGCGGCGTCCGAGCAGTTCGCGTCGCATCTGAAGCCGCTGCCGAAGACTGCGTACTCGCCCGCCGAAGGTGCCGCCGTTTGAAACGAGACCTGAACGACAAGACCCCGTCCCCTGCCATCACGGCGCCACTGCATCGTCCGTTCGACGAAGAAGAGCCGCACGCCGACGCGGACGTGCACCCGCACGAACCGCTCGGCCCCGACGATCGCCTGGCGCCGCTGCCGCCGAACCCGTACAAGCGCCACCGCGGCATCACGCGCGCGTGGTACGCGCTCAAGCATTCGCTGAACGGGTTTCGCGTCGCGATCCGCGAGGAGAGCGCGTTTCGCCAGGAGCTCACGCTCGCCGCGCTGATGCTGCCGATCGGTGCGTTCTCACCGGTCCCCGCCGCATCGCGCGCGCTGCTGATCGCGTCGGTGCTGCTCGTGCTGATCGTCGAGCTGCTGAACTCGAGCGTCGAGGCCGCGATCGACCGCATCTCGCTCGAGCGCCACGAATTGTCGAAGCGCGCGAAGGATCTCGGCAGCGCGGCGGTCACGGTCGCGCTGTTCGCGTGCGTGACGACGTGGGGCTTCGTGCTCGGGCCGGTGATCGCCCGCTGGCTCGGCTTCTAGCAACCCCCGCGCCGCCGCCCGCGTGCGGCGGCGCACCATGCGCGGAACGCATCGCGCTCACGAAATGCGCCCGATGCAAGGAAACCGCGGTTTATAATCGTCCGCCAGACTTAGAACAGCAACCCGCGCCGGACGAATCCCGCAGCATCGATTGCAGCGCCCGCCAGTCCGGCACACACAGGGCCGGACGACATGGAAGCGAAACCTCCCCGCCGCACCCGCGAACGGATTCTCGAGTTGTCGTTGAAACTCTTCAACGAGATCGGCGAGCCGAACGTCACGACCACGACGATCGCCGAGGAAATGGAAATCAGTCCAGGCAACCTGTACTACCATTTCCGCAACAAGGACGACATCATCAACAGCATCTTCGCGCAGTTCGAGCAGCAGATCGAACGGCGGCTACGCTTCCCCGAAGATCACCGTCCGACGATCGACGAGACCTGGTCGTACCTGCAGTACATGGCCGATTTCATGTGGACCTACCGGTTCCTGTATCGCGACCTCAACGACCTGCTCGCGCGCAACCGCACGCTCGAGACGCACTTCAAGCAGATCATCAGCCACAAGGTGCGCTTCGCGCACGAGATGTGCGAACTGCTCGTGTCCGACGCCGAAATGGTCGCGACGCCCGCCGAGATCGAAGTCATCGCCACCAACATGGCGGTGATCTCGACGTACTGGCTGTCGTATCAGTACGTGATGCATCCGCGCAAGTACAACGACCAGGACGCGATCCGCGAAGAGCTGCACCAGGTGAGCATGCACGTGATCTCGATCATGGCCCCGTACCTGCGCGGCCGTTCGCGCCAGCTGTTCGACGATCTCGTCTCCGGCAAGCTGCCCAAGCGCCAGTTCACCGACTACCTGCCGCCGCGCGACGGTTCGCCGCGCCCCGCGGGCAGCCCGGTCGCCGCCAAGCCCGCCGCGAAGGATACGAAACAATGAAGGCAGTCTGTGTTTACTGCGGCTCGTCGTCCGGCGTGCGGCCCGTCTATGCGGACGCCGCGCGCGCATTCGGCCGCGCGCTCGTCGATGCGGGCCTCACGCTCGTCTACGGCGGCGGCCGCGTCGGTTTGATGGGCGTGATCGCCGATGAAGTGATGGCGGCCGGCGGCCGTGCGGTCGGCGTGATCCCCGAGTTGCTCGTCGACAAGGAAGTCGGCCATACCGGGCTGTCCGAGCTGCACGTCGTACCCGACATGCACCACCGCAAGAAGATGATGGCCGACCTGTCCGACGCGTTCGTCGCGATGCCCGGCGGCGCCGGCACGCTCGAGGAATTCTTCGAGGTCTATACGTGGGCGCAGCTCGGTTATCACCGCAAGCCCGTCGCGCTGTACAACATCGATTCGTTCTACGATCCGTTGATCGCGCTGCTGCGCCATACGGTCGACGAAGGCTTCATGCGCCCGGCCTACTTCGACGCACTGTGCATCGACGCCGAACCGGTCGCGCTGATCGAACAGCTGCGCCGCTACCAGCCGCTCGCCCAGGACAAGTGGGCAACCGACGCGGCCAAGTAACGTTCATCAGGAGCCGCACGCGATGCCCGCACCGTCCGAGCGCAAGGCCGTCCTCATCACCGGCGCGAGCCGCGGCATCGGCCGCGCGACCGCCGTGCTCGCGGCCGGGCGCGGCTGGGACGTCGGCATCAACTACGCGCGCGACGCGGCGGCCGCCGAACTGACCGCGCAAGCCGTTCGCGACGCCGGCGCCCGCGCATGCGTCGTCGCCGGCGACGTCGCGAACGAAGCGGACGTCATCGCGATGTTCGATACGGTCGCGACCGCGTTCGGTCGCCTCGACGCGCTCGTCAACAATGCGGGGATCGTCGCGCCGTCGCTGCCGCTCGCCGACATGCCGGTCGAACGGCTGCGGCGGATGTTCGACACCAACGTGCTCGGCGCCTACCTGTGCGCGCGCGAAGCCGCGCGCCGGCTGTCCACCGATCGCGGCGGGCGCGGCGGCGCGATCGTCAACGTGTCGTCGATCGCGTCCCGGCTCGGCTCGCCGAACGAGTACGTCGACTACGCGGGCTCGAAGGGCGCGGTCGATTCGCTGACGATCGGCCTCGCGAAGGAACTCGGCCCGCACGGCGTACGCGTCAACGCGGTGCGCCCCGGCCTGATCGAGACGGAAATCCACGCGAGCGGCGGCCAGCCGGGCCGCGCGGCACGCCTCGGCGCGCAGACGCCGCTCGGCCGCGCCGGCGAAGCGCAGGAGATCGCGGAAGCGATCGTCTGGCTGCTCGGCGACGCGGCGTCTTACACGACGGGCGCCCTGCTCGACGTCGGCGGCGGCCGGTAATCCCGCCCCAAAAGGCGGAAAAACGGCCGACCGGGGCCGTCCGTGGTCACGACACCACAAATCTCCACAATATCGCGGCTGTTTCAGTAAACATCCGTAACGGTTCCGTGTTCTACTAGCGCCAAGCCAAAAACGGCCGGTCATCCGGCTGTCATTTCGCCTCGATGCGACCCTTATTGGTCCCGGCCCATGTCGCCGGACCGGCTTGACCCGACCGAGATCTTTTCCATGCCAGGAACCGCAGCGCCCGGCCGGCGACGCACGGCCGTGCCCGCTTCGGCCGCGCACGCACGCTCAGCCGCCGATCCCAACCTCAGCGCGACACTCGATGGCGCCGGCACGCCTGCCGTGGCCGGCGCCGCCGCACCGAACGCCACCCGCGATCGCGTCCTCCGGCTCGGCTGGCGCGTCTGGCTGCTGGTTGCCGCGCTGGTGTGCGCGTATACGCTGCCGGGGGTGCTCGGCCACGATCCGTGGAAGCAGGACGAAACCTATACGTTCGGCATCATCCAGCACATGCTCGAGACGGGCGACTTCGTCGTGCCGACCAGCGCCGGCCAGCCGTTCATGGAAAAGCCGCCGCTCTACGCATGGGTCGCGACGAGCCTCGCGTGGCTGCTGCAGCGGGTAATGCCGCTGCACGACGCGGCACGGCTCGCGAGCGCGCTGTTCGCGGCGCTCGCGTTCGGCTTCATCGCTCGCGCGGCCCGCAGTGCCGGCCGGGCCGACAGCTGGCTCGACCTGCGCGTGATCGGCCCCGTCGTGCTGAGCGCGGGCACGCTCGTCGTGATCAAGCACGTGCACGACATGATGACGGACGTCGCGCTGTTCGCCGGCACCGCAATGGGCTTCTGCGGCCTGCTCGAGCTCGTGATGCGGCACGTCGCGCAGGCGCGGCAGATGCGGCACGGGCTGCCGGTGCGGCCGTCCGGCCGCTGGGCCGCGCCGCTCTTCGGCGCGGGCGTCGGCATCGCGCTGATGGCGAAGGGGCTGTTCGTGCCGCTCGTGTTCGCGGCCACGCTCACGGGCGCGCTGGTGCTCTACCCCGCCTGCCGTACGCGCGCGTTCGCACGCTCGCTCGGCGTCGCCGCGCTGGTGTTCGCACCGTTCGCGCTCATCTGGCCAACCGCGCTGTTCCTGCGTTCCGAGACGCTGTTCATGACGTGGTTCTGGGACAACAACGTCGGCCGCTTCTTCGGTTTCTCGGTGCCGGAACTCGGCGCGGAAAACGACAAGCCGTTCTTCATCCTGCGTGCGTTCCTGCTGCTCGGCTTCCCGGTCGCGCCGCTCGCGATCGCCGCGCTGGCGCGAGGCGCATGGCGCGACTGGCGCACGCCGCGCATCGCGCTGCCCGTGCTGTTCGCCGGGATCGGCCTCGCGGTGCTGCAAGTGTCCGCGACCTCGCGCCAGCTCTACATCCTGCCGTTCTTCGCGCCGCTCGCGCTGGTCGCCGCGCAGGCGATCGACCGCCTGCCGCGCGGGCTGCACCTCGCATGGGACTACCTGAGCCGCCTGCTGTTCGGCACCGTCGTCGCGCTCGCGTGGATGATCTGGGCGGTCATGGCCGATCCCGGTGCATCGCGTGCGAACCTCGCGGTACTCGGCCGCTGGCTGCCGCTCGACTGGACCATGCCGATCGTGCCCGGGCTCGTGATCGGTGCGCTCGCGCTGACGGTCGGCTGGCTGTCGCTGCTGCCGAAGCTGCGCACGACCGGCCTGTGGCGCGGCGCGCTGTCGTGGGGCGCCGGCGCGCTGGTCGCGTGGGGTCTCGTTTATACGCTGCTGCTGCCGTGGCTCGACGTCGCGAAGAGCTACCGGTCGGTGTTCGACGACCTGAACGCGCATCTCGCGCTCGAGTGGAGCGACGGCGACTGCATGGCGAGCCTGCACGGGCTCGGCGAATCGGAAGCGCCGATGATGTACTACTTCTCCGGTATCCAGCACACGCCGATCGACGACGCGAAGACGACGCGCTGCACGTGGATGATCGTCCAGGGCGTGCGGGCCGTCGATCCGGCACCGGGCAGCGAATGGAAACTGTTCTGGACCGGCGCCCGCCCGGGCGACGACGAGGAGCTGCTGCGCGTCTACGTGCGCACGCCCGAAGCGCACGAAACGAAGTAATGCAAGGCGGCGCCGCAAAACGGCGCCGTCGTCATGTCCGGAAGACCAGCGCAAGCGGCGCGCGAGCGCGGCTTCATGCCCGCCATCCCGCCCCCCCGCCCGTCAAAACGACGAGCCGGGCTCGCGCAGGAATGCCGCCTCCGCATCGGTCGATGCACGGCCGAGAATCGCGTTCCGGTGCGGAAAACGGCCGAAACGCCCGATCACGGCCGCATGACGCAACGCGAAGTCGTGATAGCTCGCACACCCGGCCTCGCCGCGAATGCCAGCGCACAGGCGCACGGCCTCGCGCTGGCTCGCGTCCGACTCGTCATGTTCGAACGGCAGGTACGCAAACGCGCGGTGATGGCCGCTCGGCAACTGCGCGTCCCACCCGGCCGCGACGACGCGCCGCGCGAGCGCCAGCGCTCTCGGATCGGCGGCGAACGCGCGCGGCGTGCCGCGGTGAATGTTGCGCGAGAACTGGTCGAGGACCACGATCAGCGCGAGCGCGCCGAGCGGCGTGTCGGCCCAGTGATCGCACGCGCCGTCGCACGCGGCGTCGAGCAACGCACCGTAGCGCGTACGAAGCACGTCGTCGAACGCCGCGCCGCCGTTGAACCACACCTTGCGCGCATGGCCGAACGCCGCCGAATCCGGTTCGCCGAACCAGAAATCGAGAATCTCGCGCGCTTGCGGATCGAGCGCCGCGGCGCTGTCCGTCAGGTTGTCGATCGTCATGCAAACTCCAGCACGAGGCGCCGTGTCCGCGCACTCTTCTTTTCAAGTCTGGCGACCCGCAGGTCGCCGATTTCCGACGTATTGCGCACATGCGTGCCGCCGCACGGCTGCAGATCGACACCTTCGATGCGCAGCAGCCGTACGCGGCCCAGCCCCAGCGGCGGCTTCACGCTCATCGTGCGCACGAGTTCGGGGCGCTCGGCCATCTCCGCGTCGGTGATCCATTCGGTCGTGACCGCATGCGCGCCGTGGACCAGTTCCGCGAGACGGCGCTCGACGTCGACGCGGTCGATCGTGTCCGACGTCGCGAAATCGAGCCGCACGTAGTCGGCCGTCACGCTGCAGCCGTCGACCGGGTAAGGCAGCACCGCGCACATCAGGTGGGCGGCCGTATGCAATCGCATGCGCCGGTAGCGGCGCAGCCAGTCGATGTCCGCGACCACGCGCGCGCCGGGTGCGAGCGCCGCGACGCGCGCTTCCTGGCCCGCCTCGGGCACGTGCACGGCATCGTCGGGCGTTGCGCCTTCGAACTTCGCCTTGCGCGTGTCGACGATCGCGATCGTGCTGCCGTCGGGCAGCGTCAGCGTGCCGCTGTCGCCGGCCTGCCCGCCGCCGAGCGGATAGAACACGGTGCGGTCGAGCCGGATGCCGTCTTCGCCGACGGCCGCGACGACGGCCTCGCACTGCGTCAGATAGGCATCGTCGCGAAACAGGGCCTGGGTCATCATCGGGCGAACCTCGTATCGATGGGGAAACGACCAGTGTCGCGCCGCACCGCGCCGGCCGCCCAGACGCAGTTCGCCCAGCGTCCGGACAGCGGCGTACCGGTCGATCAACCGGGCCGGTTGCGCATCCAGTCGGCCGTGTCGTAGAACGAATGCATGAGCCGTTCGCGCAGCGGCTCGGGCAACCCGACGTCCTCCATCGCCCACGCCATGCAGCGCAGCCACTGATCGCGCTCGACCGACGCGATCGGGAACGGCAGGTGCCGGGCGCGCAGCCGCGGATGGCCGAACCGGCTGATGTAGTGATCGGGGCCGCCGAGCCAGCCGCACAGGAACCAGAACAGCTTGTCGCGCGAGCCGTCGAGCGACGCCGGATGCAGCGCGCGAATCTCCGCGAACTCGGGCTCGAGGTCCATCAGGTCGTAAAAACGGTCCACCATCTCGCGCACGCGGGCTTCGCCGCCCACGAGCTCGAACGCCGTCGGCTGCGACGGCGCTTCATCATTCACATCGGTCATACGGATAATCGGAAACGGGATAGTCGGGGCCGCCGGCGACGCTCAAGCGTCGCGCAGCGACTGCAGCGCCGGGCGCCGCAACACATTATGCAGGCTCAGCCAGCCGGCCGCACCGGCGCACGCGACGCCGGCCGCGATGCCGGCCGGCACGAGCCACGGATCGACGGCGAGCCGGAACTCGAACACGCGCGACGCGAGCACCCAGCCGACCGCGATCGCCCCCGCCGCAGCCAGTGCGCCGGCCAGCGCGCCGACGACGATGAATTCCGCGCGCTGCACCGCATTGACCTGCGCGCGCGACGCGCCGAGCGCGCGCAGCAGCGCGGCCTCGCGCACGCGCTCGTCGCGCGAGCCGGCCAGCGCCGTGTACAGCACCAGCACGCCCGCCGCGAGCGTGAACGCAAACAGGAACTGCACCGCGCCGACCACCTGCAGCATCATCCGTTGCAGCTGCGCGAGGATCGGCGCGATGTCGATCGCGGTCAGGTTCGGGTAGCGCGCGATCAGCGGATCGAGCAGCGCCGCCTGCTCGGCCGGCTGGTGGAAGCTCGTCAGGTAGACGGCCGGGAAATCCTTCAGCACCGGAGGCGGCATCAGCACGAAGAAGTTGACGCGGAACGTGCCCCAGTCGAGCTTGCGCACGCTGGTGATCGGCGCATCGACCGTCAGCCCCGTCACGTCGAAGCGCAGCGTGTCGCCAGGCTTCACGTTCAGCGTCTGCGCCAGCCCGGCCTCGATCGAGATCTGCGGGCTGGCCGAATTGCCGAACCAGTCGCCTGCGACGATCCGGTTGTCGGGCGGCAGCTCGGTCGTATACGACAGGTTGAACTCGCGATCGACGAGCCGGCGCGCCTCGTCGGACGGATACGCTTGCGGGTTCACCGGCTTGCCGTTGATCGCGACGAGCCGGCCGCGCACCGTCGGCGCGGGCACCGCATCGCGCACGCCGTGCGCGGCGAGCCACGCCGCGACGTCGTCGCGCTGGTCGGGCTGGATGTCGATCAGGAACTGGTTCGGTGCATCGGGCGGCATCGACTGCCGCCAACCGGCGACGAGATCGTTGCGCGTGATCGCGATCAGCAGCAGGCACATCAGGCCCAGCGCGAGCGCGGTGATCTGCAGCGCGCTCGCCGTGCCGCGCCGGTGCAGCGACGCGAGCGCATAGCGCCAGCCGATGCCCGCCGCCACGCGCGCATCGCGCACCGCGCGCGCCGCCGCGTACAGCACGAGCCGCGCGATCAGCGAGAACCCGACCAGGGCACCGGCGAACCCGCCCGTGACGATCAGCCCGAGCTTCAGGTTGCCCGCCGCGACGATCAGCAGCCCCGCGAACAGCACGACGCCGAGCGCATACGCGGCCCACGCGGTGCGCGACGCGTCGCCCCAGTCGCGCCGCAGCACGCGCACCGGCGGCACGCGCGTGAGCGGCGCGAGCGGCGGCAACGCGAAGCCGAGCAGCAGCACGAGCGCGGTGCCGATGCCGACGAGCGCGGGCCACAGCGTCGGCGGCGGCAGCGCGACGTCGATCAGGCCGCCGAGCGCCGCCAGGAGCGCCCAGTGGCCGCCGTAGCCGAGCGCCGCGCCGGCGACACCCGAGACGATGCCGAGGCCGGCGAATTCGAGCGCGAACAGCGCGCCGAGCGTGCGCCGGCTCACGCCGAGGCAGCGCATCGTCGCGCAGCCGTCCAGATGGCGCCGCATGTAGCGCTGGGCGGCCATCGCGATCGCGACCGCCGCGAGCAATGCGGTCAGGAGCGCGACGAGCGTCAGGAAATGGCGCGCACGATCGAGCGTCTGGCGCACTTGCGGCTGGCCTTCCTGCAGCGATTCGAGACCGACGCCGCGCAGCTTGCCGCCGTCGACGCGCCCGTGCGCATAGGCCTCGAAGCGCGCGACGGCCGCCGGGTCGCCGGCGACCAGCAGCCGGTACGTGACGCGGCTGCCGTAGCCGGTGAGCCCGGTCGCGGCAAGCTCGTCCGCGCGCATCATCAGCCGCGGCGAGAAATTGACGAACGAGAAGCCGCGATCGAGTTCGCGGGAGATCGACGCGGCGACCGTGAACGTGCGCAACCCGACACGCACGGTATCCCCGACCTTCAGATCCAATGCATCGAGCAGCGCGGGATCGGCCCACACGGTGCCGGGCGCGGGAATCGCGGCCGCCTTGTGCGCGGCGGCGGCGCCGGCCGGCACGATCTCGACCGCGCCGCGCAGCGGATAGCCGGGCGACACGGCCTTCACGGCCGCGAGGCGCGCGGGCGCCGCGTCGCTCGCCTGCCGGCCGGCGGCCGACGCGATCATGCTCGGGAAGATCGCGGTCGTCGCGGTGCGCAGGCCGAGTGCGCGCGCCTCGCGATCGAACGACGGATCGACGGGATGGTCGGCACGCACGACGAAATCGGCGCCGAGCATCTGGCGCGCGTCGCGCTCAAGCCCCTGGCGCAACCGGTCGGCGAGGAAACCGACGCTCGTCAGCGCGGCGACCGCGAGCACCAGCGCGAGCACCAGCAGCGTCAGTTCGCCGGCACGCCAGTCGCGTGCGGTCATCCGTGCGGCCTGGCGGATCAGGTCGTGCCAGCCGAAGCGGCCGGCATGGCCGGGCCGCCCGGCCGGCGAAGGGTCAGGACGCTGCCGCTCGGCGGTTGACGGCGCCTTCAATCGCGCTTGCCCCCGATCGAGTTGAGCCGCGACACCATGTGGTTCGCCATCCCGCGGAAGCCGCCCGACACGCCGCGCCACAGACGCGGCAGCGCCCAGGCCGATGCCGCGATGAACGCCGCGAGCAGCACGAGGAACGCAAGCGGAACGAAGAACGCGAGTGCGAGGCCGCCGAACACGAGGCCGTCTTCGGTGGACGATGCGACCCAGTTCGAGATCGGCTCGGGAGACAGGTTGATCAGCGCGCGCGTGCCGGCCTTCGCGACGTGCGCGGCACCGGCGAGCGAGCCGCCGGCCAGCCCGGCGACCGCGAGCACGGTCGGGTCGGCATGGCCGAGCGCACCGGCGGCCAGCACCGCGCCGGCCGGAATGCGGATGAAGGTGTGGACCGCGTCCCACAGCGAATCGAACGCGGGAATCTTGTCGGCAAGGAATTCGGTGACGGCGAGCACGGCGGCGGCGCCGATGACCCACGGCGACGTCAGGACCGCCAGCGTGTCGGGCAGATGGAGCCAGCCGACCCGCGCGAGCACGCCGGCGATCAGCACCGTCAGGTAAAGGCGCAGCCCGCTCGCCCACGCGAGCCCCGCGCCGAGCGAAATGGCTTCGATCATGGCCCTCTCCTTGCACTTTTCGTGCGCTTTGCCGATTGATCGGATCGAGTCGGTATGACCGGCCGCGCGGCGCGTGGCAACCGGTGCCGCCTGCCGGGAACGGCGCAGCGGCATTCAGGCCCGAATGCGTTCCATTATAGACAGGCTGGCAGGCGGGCCGCCGCAATTCCGCAGTGCGTCACGGCCGGGGGCGGGCGCCGGCCGGCGCGGCGGCGTCACGCAGCCGACGACAGCTTCAGGCCGATCAGCCCGAGCACGATCAGCGACGCGCTCGCGACGCGGGCGGCGGTGAGCGCCTCGCCCATCATCACGATCCCGAACACGAACGCGCCGACCGCGCCGATGCCCGTCCATACCGCATACGCGGTGCCGAGCGGCAACTGGCGCATCGCGACCGCGAGCAGCCCGAAGCTGGCGAGCGCCGCCACGATCGTCACCACCGACGGTCCGAGCTTCGTGAAACCCTCGGACGATTTCATGCCGGCCGCCCAGGCCACTTCCAGCAAACCGGCGATCAACAACCATACCCACGCCATCTCGACGTACTCCGGATCGGATGGGGCCGTCCCCGTTGAAGCGAATGGCCCGGGGTCGTCCCCGGGCGGCGCCGAGTATAACAAGACGCTTACGGGCATGCCGGATGCGCCGGCCGGGGGCGAACGGGGGGATCGCTGCGACGCATGGCCCGCGCGCCGCCGCCCGGCCGCGCCCGGTCTCAGTTCGACACGCGTTTGGCGCCGCCGCCGCCCACGCAGCGGTCGTCGCGGTACAGCGCCCATTCGTCGCACACCCGGCCGTCCTTGAACACGCACATGCCGACCTGCCCGCTCGACAGGTTGCGGATCACGTGGCGGCCGCCGAGCTTCGCGCAGTTGACCGACGCGGGATTGGCGAGCGCCTGTTGCGGCGCCGAAGGCTGCTGCCCGGGCGGCAGCGGCTGGGCAAACGCGCCGGGCGCAGCGAGCGCCAGCGCACAGATGACGACCAGACGGACGGACATTGCACGCTCCTCGATTTCGTTCGCGGAACGGTCAGCATAGCGGGGAATCCGTGGCCGGTGTGCGCGGCCGGCGCATGCGGCGGCAATGTCGCGCCGATGCAACTTCACCGGCGTGCGGCCTTGCATTCCGGCCGCTTCGCGCGGCACGCCGCGGACGTCACGCAGCGCCGACGAGCCGGTAGCCGACTCCCGTTTCGGTGACGATATGCTCGGGCTGCGCGGGATCGCGCTCGAGCTTCTGGCGCAGGTGCGCCATGTAGATGCGCAGATAGTGATGGCTCTCGACGTGCGACGGCCCCCACACGTCGCGCAGCAGCTGGCGATGCGTGAGCACGCGCCCCGCGTGCCGCACGAGCGTCGCGAGCAGCCGGTACTCGAGCGGCGTCAGGTGCACGATCTCGCCGTCGCGCCACACTTGGCGCAGCGCGAGATCGACGCTCACCGTGCCGAAGCTCACCTTCGGCGACTCGTTCGCGCCGCCCTGGTTGCGCCGGCGCAGTTGCGCGCGGATCCGCGCGCGCAGCTCGGACACGCCGAACGGCTTGGTCAGGTAGTCGTCGGCGCCGGCATCGAGCGCGGCGACCTTCTCCTCTTCCTGGGTGCGCGCGGACAGCACGATCACCGGCACCTCGGACCAGCCGCGCAGCTCGCGGATCACGTCGAGGCCGTCGGTGTCGGGCAGGCCGAGGTCGACGATCACGAGATCGGGCTTGCGGGTCGCCGCGTCGATCAATCCCTGCTTGCCCGTCTCCGCCTCGAACACGGCGATGTCCTCCTCTTCGAGCGCGGCGCGCACGAAGCGGCGGATCTGTTTTTCGTCCTCGATCAGGACGACGGTCAGGCTCGGTTCACTCATGGTCTGGCAATGGCTCGGAGGGAGACGACGCGCCGGGCACGTCGATTTCGTCGTCGGGTACGGCAGGCACGGCCGGCGGCGTGTCGACCGGCAGCGTGAACCAGAAGCGCGCGCCCGTCACGCGGCCGTCGGGCGCGATACGGTTGAGCGCGCCGATTCTACCGCCATGCGCCTCGACGATCGCGCGGCAGATCGCGAGGCCGAGCCCGATGCCCGGCGTCGCCGATTCCTTCTCGCCGCGCGTGAACTTGTCGAAGATCCGCGTTTCCATCCCGGCCGGCAGGCCCGGGCCGTGATCGTCGACGTGCACGCGCACGAAGGGCTGGCCGTCGTCGGTCACGCGTTCGGCGCCGATGTCGATCGGCGCGTCGGCCGGTGTGTATTTCGCCGCGTTCTCGAACAGGTTGGTGAACAGCCGCTCCATCAGCACCGCGTCCATCTGCAGGAGCGGCAGGTCGGCCGGCAGCGACACGCGCGCCGGATGCCGCGCGAGCACGCGCTTGCACGCGGCGAGCGCGGCGCCGACGGTTTCCTCGAGCAGCGACCACTGGCGCTTGAGCTGCAGGCTGCCGGCCTGCAGCCGCGCCATGTCGAGCAGGTTGGTGACGATGCCCGTCATCCGCAGCGCCTCGTCGTGGATCGCGTCGACCAGCTCGCCCTCGCGCTGCGCGAAGCGTTCGGCCGCCGCGGCGTCGCCGTCCTGCGCGGCCGCGCGACCGTTCGCGAGCATCGACGAAAAGCCGACGATCGTCGTGAGCGGCGTGCGCAGGTCATGCGAGATCGCCGACAGCAGCGAGTTGCGCAGCCGCTCGGATTCCATGTTGACGAGCGCGTCGCGCGCGATCTCGACGTAGTGCACGCGTTCGAGCGCAAGCGCGATCTGCGCGGCGAACGCGTCGAGCATCCGCTGCTGCTCGGGCACCTCGAGTTCGCGCGGCTCGCGCGACGCGACCGCGAGCACGCCGCGCGTGCGCATCGGCGCCTTCAGCGGCAGGTACAGCGCGGCGGCGGCGGGCAGCGTGTCGGTGCCGCGGCCGGCCGGCTTCTGCTGGTCGTACACCCACTGGCCGACGTCGCTGTCGAGATCCGCGCCCGTCAGCGTGACGGCCGCGTCGGGTTCCTCGATCTTCTGCCGCACCTGGTCCGCGCTGTCGGGCAGCAGGAACGCGACGCGCGCGCGGAACACCTCGCCCACGTGGCGGCTGCCGATCTCGACGATCTGCTCGGTCGTCAGCGCCGCGCCGAGCTCGCGCGCCATCGCGTAGATCGCGCCGGTGCGGCGCTCGCGGCGCTGCGCGATGCTCGCCTGGCGCGTCAGCGTCGACGTCAGGTGGCTGATCACGAGCGACGTCAGCAGCATCCCGAAGAAGGTCAGCAGGTACTGCGTGTCGCTGACCGAGAACGACATGCGCGGCGGCACGAAGAAGAAATCGAACGCGGCGACCGACAAGAACGACTGCAGCACGCCCGGGCCGCGCCCGAGCCGCACGGCCGAGAACACGACGCCGAGCAGGTACAGCATCACGAGGTTCGTGAGGTCGAGCCGCTCGGACACGACGCTCGCGACACCGGTGATCGCCGCGCAGATCGCGGCGGCGTACAGGTAGTGGCGCGGCGGCGAACGCCGCAACCCGAATTGCGCGAACGCGTCGCGCCAGTCGCGTGCGCGCGCGTCGAGCGGCGCCGCGCGCACCTCGTCGCTCGCCGACGCGCGGATCAGCATCAGGTCGACGTCGCCCGCGCGTTCGGCGAGCTGTTCGCCGAACGGCCGCGCGAAGCGGCGCGCGAGCCCGACCTTCGGCGAGCCGCCCGCGACGAGCTTCGACACGTTGCGCACCTTCGCATAGCCGATCAGCGCGGCAACCGCGTCGTCGCCCGCGAGCGTGGCCGTCTCCGCGCCGAGCTCGGCCGCGAGTTTCAACGCGTCGAGCGTGCGCTGCCGCCGCGCATCGGGCAGCCGCTGCAGCCGCGGCGTCTCGACGTACACGGCGATCCAGTCGGCCTTCAGGCTCGCCGCGAGCCGCGCGGCCGCGCGCACGAGCGTCGGCGCCTCGGGGCCCGGCCCGACGCACACGAGCAGCCGCTCGCGCGCCTGCCAGATGCGCTGGATCGAACGGTCGGCGCGGTACTCGCGCATCTGCGCGTCGACGCGATCGGCCGTGCGCCGCAGCGCCAGCTCGCGCAGCGCGATCAGGTTGCCCTTGCGGAAGAAGTTGCGCACCGCGCGCTCGGCCTGCTGCGCGAGATAGACCTTGCCGTCGCGCATCCGCTCGAGCAGCTCCTCGGCCGGCAGGTCGACCAGCGTGACTTCGTCGGCCGCGTCGAACACGCGGTCGGGCACGGTCTCCCACACGCGGATGCCGGTAATCGCGCCGACCACGTCGTTCAGGCTTTCGAGATGCTGGACGTTGACCGTCGTATAGACGTCGATGCCCGCGTCGAGCAGTTCGTAGACGTCCTGCCAGCGCTTCAGGTGCCGTGCGCCCTGCACGTTCGAATGCGCGAGTTCGTCGACGAGGATCAGCTGCGGCGCGCGCGCGAGCGCGCCGTCGAGATCGAATTCGGCGAGCGTGCGGCCGCGATACTCGATGCGCGCGAGCGGCAGCACGTCGAGGCCGTCGAGCAGTGCGGCGGTTTCGCCGCGGCCGTGGGTCTCGACGATGCCGACGACGACGTCGACGCCGTCCTGCAGCCGCTGGCGCGCGGCCTGCAGCATCGCATAGGTCTTGCCGACGCCGGCGGACGCGCCGAAGAAGATCTTCAGCTGGCCGCGCCGCTGCTTTTCTTCGTCGCGCTGCAGCTTGTCGAGGAGTTGGTCGGGATCGGGGCGGTTCATGCGTCAGGAAGGCGAAACGCGGGATGGCGAACGAGTACTGTCATTGTGGTTCCAAATCGCCGCAAAAGGCAAAGACGGCGCATGCGCCGTCGGACAAGCGCGTGCGGCGCGGATCGGGCCGCGCCGCACGCCGGTTGCCGCGCCGGGAGCCCGGCCGCGCGTTCAGTGCGCGGCCTGCGCCGCGTCGAGCGCGAGGTTCAGCTTCAGCACGTTCACGCGCGCCTCGCCGAGCACGCCGAACTGGCGGCCCGCCGTGTTCGCGGCGACGAGCTGCGCGACCGCGTCGGCCGTCAGGTTGCGCGCCTTCGCGACGCGCTCGACCTGGTACGCGGCGGCGGCCGGCGTGATCTCCGGATCGAGGCCGCTCGCCGACGCCGTCACGAGGTCGACCGGCACGGGCTTCGACATGTCGGTGCCGGCGTCGCGCAGCGCGGCGATGCGCGCCTTCACCTGGTCGGCGAGCGACGGGTTCAGCGGGCCGAGGTTCGAGCCGCCGGAGCCGGTCGCGTTGTACGGCATCGGCGACGTGGCCGACAGGCGGCCCCAGAAATACTTCGGCGCGTCGAACTGCTGGCCGATCAGCGCGGAGCCGACCGCGCGGCCGCCCTGCTCGATCAGGCTGCCGTTCGCCTGCGACGGAAACACGGCCTGGCCGAACACGGTCATCACGGCCGGATAGGCGAGCCCCGTCACGGCGGTCAGGACGACAAAGATCACGACGAGCGGGCGAATCAACGTTTTCATGAGGGTTCCTTCAAATGCGGCGCATCAGGCCCAGCCGAGCGCGGCGAGCGTCATGTCGATCAGCTTGATGAACGGGAACGGCAGCAGCACGCCGCCGAGACCGTACACCAGCAGGTTGCGGCGCAGCAGCGACGCGGCGCCGAGCGGCCGGTAGGTGACGCCCTTCAGCGCGAGCGGGATCAGCGCGACGATGATCAGCGCGTTGAAGATCACCGCGGACAGGATCGCGGAGGCCGGCGACGTCAAATGCATGATGTCGAGCACGCGCAGTTGCGGGTACGTCGTCACGAACGCGGCCGGGATGATCGCGAAGTACTTCGCGATGTCGTTCGCGATCGAGAACGTCGTCAGCGACCCGCGCGTCATCAGCATCTGCTTGCCGATTTCGACGATCTCGATCAGCTTCGTCGGGTTCGAATCGAGGTCGACCATGTTGCCGGCTTCCTTCGCCGCCTGCGTGCCGGTGTTCATCGCCACCGCCACGTCGGCCTGCGCGAGCGCCGGCGCGTCGTTGGTGCCGTCGCCCGTCATCGCGACGAGGCGCCCCGCCGCCTGGTGCTCGCGGATCGTCGCGAGCTTGGTTTCCGGCGTCGCTTCCGCGAGGAAGTCGTCGACGCCCGCTTCCGCCGCGATCGCCGCGGCCGTCAGCCGGTTGTCGCCCGTCACCATCACGGTCTTGATGCCCATCTTGCGCAGTTCCGCGAAGCGCTCCTTGATACCGCCCTTCACGATGTCCTTCAGCTCGATCACGCCGAGCACGCGCGCCACGCCGTCGTGCAGGTCGGCCACGACGAGCGGCGTGCTGCCGCGGCGCGCGACGTCGTCGACCGCGCGGCGCACTTCATCCGGGAAGCGGCTGCCGTGCGTCTCGACGTAGCGGCGGATCGCATCGGCCGCACCCTTGCGGATCTCGCGACCCGGGAGATCGACGCCGCTCATCCGCGTCTGCGCGGAGAAGCCGAGGAAGGTCGCATGCAGCTGCGCCATGTCGCGCTGGCGGATGTTGAAGCGTTCCTTCGCGAGCACGACGATGCTGCGGCCTTCCGGCGTCTCGTCGGCGAGCGACGACAGCTGCGCGGCATCGGCCAGCGCCTCCTCGCTCACGCCCGGCGCGGGCACGAACATCGACGCCTGGCGGTTGCCGAGCGTGATCGTGCCGGTCTTGTCGAGCAGCAGCACGTCGACGTCGCCGGCCGCTTCCACCGCGCGGCCCGACGTCGCGATCACGTTCGCCTGCATCATCCGGCTCATCCCGGCCACGCCGATCGCCGACAGCAGCCCGCCGATCGTCGTCGGGATCAGGCACACCAGCAGCGCGACGAGCGCGGTGATCGTCACCACGTGGCCGGCCTTCATCGCGTCGACCGAGAACATCGAGAACGGCAGCAGCGTCGCGGTCGCGAGCAGCATCACGATCGTCAGCGCGACGAGCAGGATCGTCAGCGCGACCTCGTTCGGCGTCTTCTTGCGCTTCGCGCCCTCGACCATCGCGATCATCCGGTCGAGGAACGCCTCGCCGGGGTTCGCGGTGACCGTCACGACGATCCAGTCGGACAGCACGCGCGTGCCGCCGGTCACCGACGAGAAGTCGCCGCCCGATTCGCGGATCACCGGCGCGGATTCGCCGGTGATCGCCGATTCGTCGACCGACGCGACGCCGTCGACGACTTCGCCGTCGGCCGGGATCACGTCGCCGGCCTCGACCAGCACGACGTCGCCTTTACGCAAGTCCGACGCGGTCGTGATGCGGATCGGCGACTTCGGATGCGGCTCGTTGAGCTTCTTCGCCATCACGTCCTTCTTCGCGCTGCGCAGCGACGCGGCCTGCGCCTTCGAGCGCCCTTCGGCGAGCGCTTCGGCGAAGTTCGCGAACAGCACGGTGAACCACAGCCACAGCGCGATCGCGAGGATGAAGCCCGCCGGCGCCTCGGCCTGGCCGGCGAGCGCCGCGATCCACAGGATCGTGGTCAGGATGCTGCCGACGTACACGCAGAACATCACCGGGTTGCGGAACTGCGTGCGCGGCGTGAGTTTCTTGAACGAATCCACGATCGCCGGGCGCAGCAGCGCCGGATCGAACATGGACCGTGTTGCGGAATGTTGAGTCATTGCGATCTCTTCAATCTCTTCAGTCTTTGCAAGGTGTCGCCATGCGCTCGTGCGTCATGCGCCCAGCCACATCATCAGATGCTCGACGCCCGGGCCGAGCGCGAGCGCCGGCACGTAGGTCAGCGCGCCCACCAGCATCACGGTGCCGAGCAGCAGCACGACGAACAGCGGGCCGTGGGTCGGCAGCGTGCCGCTCGTCACCGCGATGCGCTTCTTCGCGGCGAGCGAGCCGGCGATCGCCAGCACCGGCACGATCGTGCCGAAGCGGCCGAACCACATCGCGATCGCGGTCATCCAGTTGTAGAACGGCGTGCCGACCGTCAGGCCCGCGAACGCGCTGCCGTTGTTGTTCGCGGCCGAGCTGAACGCGTACAGGATTTCCGAGAAGCCGTGCGGGCCCGGGTTCGCGATGCCGGCACGGCCCGCGTCGGCCAGCACCGCGATCGACGTGCCGACCAAGACGAGCAGCGGCGTGAGCAGCACGACGATCGACACCATCTTCATCTCGTACGACTCGATCTTCTTGCCGACGTATTCCGGCGTGCGGCCGATCATCAGGCCCGCGACGAACACCGCGAGCAGCGCGAACACCAGCATCCCGTAGAGACCGGACCCGACACCGCCGTAGATCACCTCGCCGAGCTGCATCAGCAGCATCGGCACGAGACCGCCGAGCGGCGTCAGCGAATCGTGCATCGTGTCGACCGCGCCGCACGACGCGGCCGTCGTCGCGACCGTGAAGATGCCGGTCTGCGCAATGCCGAAGCGCGTTTCCTTGCCTTCCATGTTGCCGCCCGGCTGCAGCGCGCTCGTCGACTGGTCGACGTGCAGCGCGGCGAGCGCCGGGTTGCCGGCCTGCTCGGCGCTCACCTCGACGCCGATCGCGACCGCAAACGCGACCGTCATCGCCGCGAGCACCGCGATGCCCTGCCGGCGGTCGCCGATCATCCGGCCGAACACGAGGCACAGCGCCGCTGGAATGATCAGGATCGCGAAGATCTGAACGAAGTTGGCGAACGGCGTCGGGTTCTCGTACGGATGCGCGGAGTTCGCGTTGAAGAAGCCGCCACCGTTGGTGCCGAGCATCTTGATCGCTTCCTGCGACGCGACCGGGCCCATCGCGAGTGTCTGCTTCGTCAGCTGCGTCGGCACCGTGACCGCGTTACCCTTGTCGTCCTTCACCGGGTTGCCCTGCGCGTCGAGCTTCGGCGCAGCATAGGTGCTCGTCTGCAGCACCGGCACGTCCTGGTAGGACTTCATGTTCTGGATCACGCCCTGGCTCATCAACAGCGCGGCGACGAGCGCCGCCATCGGCACGAGCACGTACAGCGTCACGCGCGTGAGGTCGACCCAGAAGTTGCCGATCGTCTGCGCGGTGTGACGCGCAAAGCCGCGGATCAGCGCGATCACGACGACGATGCCGGTCGCGGCCGACAGGAAGTTCTGCACCGTCAGGCCGAGCATCTGCGTCAGGTAGCTGACGGTCTGCTCGGGCGTGTAGTCCTGCCAGTTCGTGTTGGTGACGAAGCTGACGGCCGTGTTGAATGCGCCGTCAGTCGTCATCGCGCCGAACTGCTGCGGATTGCCGGGAAGGAAACCCTGCAGGCGCAGCAGGCCGTAGAGAAACAGCGCGCCGAGCGCGTTGAATGCGATCGTGGCGACCGCGTAGCGCTTCCAGGTCATCTCGGTGCCGGCGTCGACGCCGGCGATGCGGTACAGCACGCGCTCGAGCGGTCCGAACACGCGCACGACGCGCGAGCTGCCGTCCATCACGGCCGTCAGGTAGCGCGCGACCGGCACGGCCGCCGCAAGCAGCACGACGATGAACAGCAGCGTCTGCAACAGGTTGTTCGCGTTCATTCGATGTCCTCCGCGCGCAGCAGCGCAAAGACGAGATACGCGAACAGCAGGGCCGTCGAGGCACCCGCCAGCCAAAGCATCCAGGTCATGCGCGCCCCCCGCGGCCGTATTGCGCGAGCGTCTCGCAACCGGCAAGCAAACCGAGGATCAGCGCTGTGAACAGCACCAGTGCGCCGATGAAAACCCCATCCATTTTTGTGTTCTCCGTCGTCGAAATCGGACGACTAGAACCTTATGGGAACGCGCGTAAAGGACGGGTCAAAGGTCATCGGGCCGGCATAAAAAACGCGTAAACGCGTGCGGCGGCGGACGGCGGGGGACGGCGGGCGGAACAGCGGCGGGACAGCGGGCGGAACAGCGGACCGAACGTCGGTCGAGACAAAGACTGGACCGACGGCGACCGTCGCCGCCCGCCAGGGTGCGCGCCGGCGTGGTGCCGGCGCGAAGGGATACGTCAGGGAATTAGGATCGTCGAGCCGGTCGTCTTGCGCGACTCGAGGTCGGCATGCGCGCGGCCGACTTCCGCGAGCGGATAGCGCTGGTTGATGCTCGTCTTCACCTTGCCCGACAGGATCACGTCGAACAGCTCGGCGGCCGCGGCTTCGAGATCGGCGCGCTTCGCGATGTACGAGAACAGCGTCGGCCGCGTGAAGAACAGCGAACCGCGCGACGAGAGCTCCTTCGAGTCGATCGGCGGCAGCGGGCCCGACGCGTTGCCGAAGCTGACGAACAGCCCGAGCGGCGCGAGGCAGTCGAGCGAACCGATGTAGGTGTCCTTGCCGATCGAATCGTAGACGACCGGCACGAGCGCATCGTTCGTGATCGCCCTCACGCGCTGCGTGAAATTCTCGCGCGTGTAGACGATCGGGTGGTCGCAGCCGTGCGCTTTCGCGAGTTCGGCCTTCTCGTCGGAGCCGACCGTGCCGATCACCGTTGCGCCGAGCGCCTTCGCCCACTGGCAGACCAGCAGGCCGACGCCGCCCGCCGCGGCATGGATCAGGATCGTGTCGCCGGCCTTGACCGGATACGTGCGGCGCAGCAGGTAGTGTGCGGTCAGGCCCTGCAGCATCACCGACGCCGCTGCGTCGTAGCTGATGCCGTCCGGCAGCTTGACGAGGCGGTCGGCGGGCAGCACGCGCTCCTGCGCGTACGCGCCGGGCGACGACCACACATAGGCGACGCGGTCGCCGGGCTTGAACGCGGTCACGTCATCGCCGACCGCCGTCACCTCGCCGGCCGCCTCCATCCCGAGCCCGGCGGGCAACGGCTGCGGATAGAGGCCGGTGCGGAAATACACGTCGATATAGTTGAGCCCGACCGCATGCTGCTTGACGCGGACCTGGCCCGCCTGCGGCTCGCTGACCTCGACGTCGACCCACTTCATCACGTCCGGGCCGCCTGCCTGGTCGTATCGGATTGCTTTCGGCATCGTTTCGCTCCTCGCTTGTCTGGAAATTCGGTTCGGCAAATACGTCGCTGCCCCCGAATGGCGAGGCGGGCAGACGCGGGACACTGCGCGTGATTTTCGCGCGTCGCGCGCGCTCGTGCTGCACGCCGCGGCAATCCCTTCACGACCGTAGGGTCTTCGCGAAAGACGATCGGCACGTGACGTGCATTCCGGCGGATGGTGCGCCATCCGATCCGTCGCGACCTTGCGCTCGTCTCGGTGCGGCGCGTGCCCCACGTGTAACATTTCGCCACGTTCAAGGAATCATCTTCGGGTCGGACGAATGGCTGTCCATTCAGCGATGGCAAAGCGTCGCCACCCATTGCACCGTGCGGTCCCCCGCGAAATCATGCGGTCCATGGAGATTCCCGGGACGGTGAGCGTGCTATTTTGCTTTGCGCCGAATTCACGAACCCCATGCCATGAACGCCCTTTTCATCCGCCATGCATTTGTTTTCGCATCGTTGTCGGCAGGTATCGGCATCGTGAACGGAGCCGCGCTCCCACGCGTCGACGGTGCGCGGCTGCTCAACGGCATCAGCCGTACGGACAACAATCCGTACGCCGACGCCGAGCGCCACGTCATGACCGGTTATCTGGCCGGCGTGGCCGACATGACCGAAGGCAAGGACTGGTGCGACAACGGGCGCCTCAAATCCGGAGAGATCGATTCGGAAGTGATCGGCGGTCTTCGAAAACTGCCGAACGATGCGCTGCGCACAAACGCAGCAGGCCTGATCACCCGCATCCTGCAGCAGAAATATCCGTGCCGTTGATCGGGGACGATCTGCTTGAAACCACACTTCTCATTACTGAACAGCCACTATCCGGACAACAGGACGGTATCCAGGGAAGCGCTATACGAGGAGCTCGGCTGGCAAGACCTGGTCGCCAATCCGGCGTATGCAAATACGTGCGCCATTCGGATCAGCCTGGCACTCGTCAAGAGCGGAATGACATTGCGCGGCGGCCTCGTCATTCAGAAGGGGCCGCACCGTGGACGGCGAATTGAAGCCGGCCAGGCGAGGCTGGCCAACATGCTGGCGGAGCCGGCCTATTTCGGCAAGGCTGAAGTGTTCCGGCGAGACGATGCGACGACCGGCATTGCCGCCAGAAAGGGCGTCGTGGCCTTCTGGAACATCCCCGGATACATGAACGGCCGCGGCGGACACATCGACCTGATCGATGGCGCCCGCGCCCTCTGCAGTTCGGATTGCTACTGGGCTGCATCAACCGTGTGGTTCTGGTCGTTACGATGAGCGACCGGCCGCGATCTCGGGCATCGCAATCCGCGCCTGTTTCGGCGCTATCAACGCTCACCGCCATCCGTCACATGTCATCCACACGACAGATGGCGGCAAGCACGCACACTCACGCGTGCCGAACGCCTAGCAAACGTCCTGCATGTTGCGCGCCAGATCGTCGAGCAACATCCGCGCGGTCGCGACATTCGTCGCGACCGGCACGTCGTGCACGTCGCATGCGCGCACCAGCGCGGTGATGTCCGGGTCGTGCGGCTGCGCGGTCATCGGGTCGCGCAGGAACACGACGATGTCGACGCGGCCTTCGGCCAGCTCAGCACCGATCTGCAGGTCGCCGCCTTGCGGCCCCGACAGCTTGCGCTCGACCTCGAGCCCGTGCGCGGCGGCGATGCGGCCGCCCGTCGTGCCCGTCGCGACCAGCCGGCATTGCGCGAGCGTCGCGCGGTACTGGCCCGCGAGCGCGACGATCTCGTCCTTCTTCGCGTCGTGCGCAATCAGTGCGATGCGGGGTTTGCTCATCTCCGTTTCCTTCGTGGGTCGATTGTTGTCGTATGTGTGAACGGCGGTGCGCGCGTCAGAACGTGCCCGGATACGCGCCGCCGTCGAGCAGCCAGTTCTGCCCGGTGATATAGCCGGCATGCACGCTGCAGAGGAACGCACACGCCGCGCCGAATTCGGCGCGCGTGCCGAGGCGCCCGGCCGGGATTTCCTTCGCGCGCCGCGCGCGCATCTCGTCGACGCTCACGCCCTGCGCCTTCGCCGACGCGGCGAGCGTCGTCGCGATCCGGTCGGTGTCGAACAGCCCGGGCAGCAGGTTGTTGATCGTCACGCCCTGCCCCGCGACCTTGCGCGACAGCCCCGCGACGAAGCCGGTCAACCCCGAGCGCGCGCCGTTCGACAGCGCGAGCACGTCGATCGGCGCCTTCACGGCCGAGCTCGTGATGTTGACGATCCGGCCGAAGCCGCGGCCGATCATCCCGTCGACGGTCGCGCGGATCAGCTCGATCGGCGTCAGCATGTTCGACTCGAGCGCGCGGATCCAGTCGTCGTGCGAGAAATCGCGGAAATCGCCGGGCGGCGGCCCGCCGGCATTCGTCACGAGAATGTCCGGCTGCGGGCACGCGGCGAGCGCGGCCGCGCGGCCGTCGGGCGTCGTGATGTCGCAGGCGACGGCGGTGATCGACACGTTCGACCCGGCGCGGATCTCCTCCGCGGTTTCCTCCAGCGTGTCGCGCGTGCGCGCGACGATCACGAGGTTCACGCCCTCGGCGGCCAGCGCTTCCGCGCAGCCGCGCCCGAGCCCCTTGCTCGCCGCGCACACGAGCGCGGTCTTTCCTGCGATGCCGAGATCCATCGTCGATTCCTTTATGGCGACGCGCGCCGGACGGGCCGGTCGCCGACGGGTCGCAGGCCGGTTCGCCGGGCGGGCGAACGGTCGCGAACGCAGGCGAGCGGGCGAACACGGCGCGCGGATTGTCGTGAGACGTCGATAATATCCGGATCACGTGGCGCGCCTTGGTAAAATTGCGGCCATGAGCGGCGGCCGGCCTGGCGCCGGCGCCGCCCCCGATCCCCTTTTGCCGCCAAGGCACCCCGTCATGAAACAGGACAGCCGTTTCCCGAATCTCTTCATCACCGATCACCCGCTGATCCAGCACAAGCTGACCCACATGCGCGACAAGGACACGTCGACGCGCACGTTCCGCGAACTGCTGCGCGAGATCACGCTGCTGATGGGCTACGAGATCACCCGCAACCTGCCGATCACGACCAAGCGGGTCGAAACCCCGCTGGTGGCGGTCGACGCGCCGGTGATCGCGGGCAAGAAGCTCGCGATCGTGCCCGTGCTGCGCGCCGGCATCGGGATGTCGGACGGCCTGCTCGACCTGGTGCCGTCCGCGCGCGTCGGCCACATCGGCGTGTACCGCGCGGAAGATCACCGCCCGGTCGAATACCTGGTGCGCCTGCCCGATCTCGAGGATCGCATCTTCATCCTGTGCGACCCGATGGTCGCGACCGGCTATTCGGCCGTGCACGCGGTCGACGTGCTCAAGCGCCGCAACGTGCCGGCCGCGAACATCATGTTCGTCGCGCTGGTCGCCGCGCCCGAGGGCGTGCAGGTGTTCCAGGACGCGCACCCGGACGTGAAGCTGTTCGTCGCGTCGCTCGACTCGCACCTGAACGAGCATGCGTACATCGTGCCGGGCCTGGGCGACGCGGGCGACCGCCTGTTCGGCACCAAGAACTGACATACGACGACGCCGGGCCGCGCGGCCCGGCACGCCGCAACGGCCCGCCCGGCCGTTCGGCCATGCGCGGCGGCCCCGAAGCGACGGTCGCCGCGTGATAAAATCACGTTCCACTCGACACGCGCGGCCCCGCGGCTTCATGCCCGCCCAGACGGCCGCCGATTCAACGACACATTGGCACAATCGCCCGCGCAGCGCGCCCGGGCACGGAGAAAGGTATGGCTGGTCATTCGAAATGGGCCAACATCAAGCATAAGAAGGCAGCAGCCGACGCGAAGCGCGGCAAGATCTGGACCCGACTGATCAAGGAAATCCAGGTCGCGGCCCGCCTCGGCGGCGGCGACGCGAGTTCGAACCCGCGCCTGCGTCTCGCGGTCGACAAGGCGGCCGACGCGAACATGCCGAAGGACAACGTCAAGCGCGCGATCGACCGCGGCGTCGGCGGCGCGGACGGCGCGAACTACGAAGAAATCCGTTATGAAGGCTACGGCATCAGCGGCGCGGCGATCATCGTCGACACGCTGACCGACAACCGCACCCGCACGGTCGCGGAAGTCCGTCACGCATTCTCGAAGTTCGGCGGCAACATGGGCACCGACGGTTCGGTCGCGTTCATGTTCGATCACGTCGGCCAGTTCCTGTTCGCGCCCGGCACGTCGGAAGACGCGCTGATGGAAGCGGCGCTCGAAGCCGGCGCGGACGACGTCAGCACGAACGACGACGGCTCGATCGAAGTGCTGTGCGACTGGCAGGCGTTCTCGGCAGTGAAGGACGCGCTCGAAGCCGCGGGCTTCAAGGCCGAACTCGCCGAAGTGACGATGAAGCCGCAGAACGAAGTCGAATTTACCGGCGACGATGCGGCGAAGATGCAGAAGCTCCTGGACGCGCTCGAGAACCTCGACGACGTGCAGGAGGTGTATACGAACGCCGTCATCGTCGAGGAATGAGATGCCGGCCGCCGTGCGCAGCGTTGCGACGGCGGCCCGACCGATTTCGCGGCCGGCGCGCCTGAGCGTGCCGGCCGCCCTGTTTTCTAGTCTGCGGGGAATCCCATGAAACTACTCGTCGTCGGTTCCGGCGGTCGCGAACATGCACTGGCGTGGAAGCTCGCGCAGTCGCCGCGCGTCCAGATGGTCTACGTCGCGCCCGGCAATGGCGGCACGGCGCAGGACGAGCGTCTGAAGAACGTCGACATCACGTCGCTCGACGCGCTGGCCGATTTCGCGGAAAGCGAAGGCGTCGCGTTCACGCTCGTCGGGCCGGAAGCGCCGCTCGCGGCCGGCATCGTCAACCTGTTCCGCGCGCGCGGCCTCAAGGTATTCGGCCCGACCCGCGAAGCCGCGCAACTCGAAAGCTCGAAGGATTTCGCGAAGGCGTTCATGAAGCGCCACGGCATCCCGACCGCCGACTACGAAACCTTCTCCGACGCGGCCGCCGCGCACGCGTACCTCGACGCGAAAGGCGCGCCGATCGTCGTGAAGGCCGACGGCCTCGCGGCCGGCAAGGGCGTCGTCGTCGCGATGACGCTGGAAGAAGCGCATGCCGCGGTCGACATGATGCTGTCGGGCAACAAGCTGGGCGACGCCGGCGCGCGCGTCGTGATCGAGGAATTCCTCGATGGCGAGGAAGCGAGCTTCATCGTGATGGTCGACGGCAAGCACGCGCTGGCGCTGGCTTCGAGCCAGGACCACAAACGCCTGCTCGACGAGGACCGCGGCCCGAACACGGGCGGCATGGGCGCCTACTCGCCCGCGCCGATCGTCACGCCGCAGATGCACGCACGCGTGATGCGCGAAATCATCATGCCGACGGTGCGCGGGATGGAGAAGGACGGCATCCGCTTCACGGGCTTCCTGTATGCGGGCCTGATGATCGACAAGGAAGGCAATCCGCGCACGCTGGAATTCAACTGCCGGATGGGCGACCCCGAGACGCAGCCGATCATGGCCCGCCTGAAGAGCGATTTCTCGAAGGTCGTCGAACAGGCGATCGCGGGCACGCTCGACACGGTCGAGCTCGACTGGGACCGCCGCACCGCGCTCGGCGTCGTGCTGGCCGCGCACGGCTATCCGGACGCGCCGCGCAAGGGCGACCGCATCAACGGGATCCCGGCCGAGACCGAGCAGGCCGTGACGTTCCATGCGGGCACGACGCTCGACGGCGACAAGCTGACGACGTCCGGCGGCCGTGTGCTGTGCGTGGTCGGCCTCGCCGATTCGGTGCGCGAAGCGCAGCAGCATGCGTACGACACGATCAACCAGATCAATTTCGAAGGCATGCAGTACCGCCGCGACATCGGCTTCCGCGCGCTGAATCGCAAGAGCACGTAACACCCTGACCGCCGCTTTGCCGTCGCAAACGGCGGCCTCCTCTGCCGGGGTTCGATAGAATGCCCGGCAGATGCCTTTTTTACGGCCCCCGCTTCGCGCGGGGGCAGCCAGTCCAGACATGACCGATTCGACCTACGACGTGGCGCGCGTGCGCACGTATCTCCAGGGCCTGCAGACACGCATCGCCGACGCGCTCGGCGCGCTCGACGGCACGCCGCTCGCGACCGACGCGTGGCAGCGCGGGCCCGAGGAACGCCTGCGCGGCGGCGGCTGCACGCGGATTCTCGAAGGCGGCCGCGTGTTCGAGCGCGCGGGGATCGGTTTTTCCGACGTCGCCGGCGATGCGCTGCCGCCGTCGGCGAGCGCCGCGCGCCCGCAGCTGGCCGGCCGCGGCTTCGAGGCGCTCGGCGTGTCGCTCGTGCTGCATCCGCGCAACCCGTACTGCCCGACCGTGCACATGAACGTGCGGATGCTGATCGCGACGAAGCCCGGCGAGGCGCCGATCTTCTGGTTCGGCGGCGGCATGGATCTGACACCGGTTTATCCGTTCGAGGACGACGCGCGGCATTTCCACCAGACCTGCAAGGACGCGCTCGATCCGTTCGGCGCCGAGCTCTACCCGCGCTTCAAGACGTGGTGCGACGAGTATTTCTTCCTGAAGCACCGCAACGAGACGCGCGGCATCGGCGGGATCTTCTTCGACGATTTCTCCGAGCCCGGATTCGAACGCTCGTTTGAGATGATGCAAAGCGTCGGCGACGCGTTCCTGAACGCGTACCTGCCGATCGTCGAATGCCGTGTCGCGCTGCCGTACGGCGAGCGCGAACGCGACTTCCAGGCTTACCGGCGCGGCCGCTACGTCGAATTCAACCTCGTGTTCGACCGCGGCACGCTGTTCGGGCTGCAAAGCGGCGGCCGGACCGAGTCGATCCTGATGTCGATGCCGCCGGTCGCGCACTGGCGTTACGACTGGCAGCCCGAGCCGGGCTCGCCGGAAGCGCGCCTGAGCGAGTTCCTCGTGCCGCGCGACTGGGTCTGAGCCCGCCGCGCCCCGCCGCCTCAAGAACAGGACACGTTTTTCTGGACACCACCACCCGCCCCGCCCCGCAGCCGCTGTCACGTCGTATCGGCCTGCTGGGCGGCACGTTCGACCCGATCCACGACGGCCACCTCGCGCTCGCGCGCCGGTTCGCCGACGTGCTCGGCCTGACCGAACTCGCGCTGCTGCCCGCCGGGCAGCCGTACCAGAAGCGCGACGTGTCGGCCGCCGAACATCGGCTCGCGATGACCCGCGCCGCTGCCGGCTCGCTGTCGCTGCCCGGCGTGACGGTCACCGTCGCGACCGACGAGATCGAGCACGCGGGGCCGACCTATACGGTCGAGACGCTCGCACGCTGGCGCGAGCGGATCGGCCCCGATGCGTCGCTGGCGCTGCTGATCGGCGCCGACCAGCTGGTGCGGCTCGACACGTGGCGCGACTGGCGCAAGCTGTTCGACTACGCGCACGTGTGCGCGTCGACGCGCCCGGGCTTCGACCTCGGCGCGGCGCCGCCGGACGTCGCGCAGGAAATCGCGCGGCGGCAGGCCGGTGCCGACGTGCTGAAAGCGACGCCGGCCGGCCACCTGCTGATCGACACGACGCTGGCGTTCGATATCGCCGCAACCGACATCCGCGCACACCTGCGCGAATGCATCGCGCGTCACGCGCAAATGCCCGATGCGTCGGCCGAGCATGTGCCGGCCGCCGTCTGGGCCTATATTCTTCAACATCGTCTCTACCATTCCTGATTCCATGGATATCCGCAAACTGCAGCGCGTGATCGTCGACGCTCTCGAAGACATCAAGGCGCAAGACATCAAGGTGTTCAACACCAGCCACCTGACCGAACTGTTCGACCGCGTGATCGTCGCGTCGGGCACGTCGAACCGCCAGACCAAGGCGCTCGCGTCGAGCGTGCGCGACAAGGTCAAGGAAGCCGGCGGCGACATCGTCAGCTCCGAGGGCGAAGACACCGGCGAATGGGTGCTGGTCGACTGCGGCGACGCGATCGTGCACATCCTGCAACCGGCGCTGCGCCAGTACTACAACCTCGAGGAAATCTGGGGCGACAAGCCCGTGCGGATGAAGCTCGGCGGCGGCAAGGGTCCGAACGGTCTCGCTACCGCCAGCGAAGAAGAGGACGACGAGGAAGAAGCGCCCGCACGCCCGGCGCGCAAGACGGCTGCCCGCCGCCGCTGAGCCGCAGCGAGTCGTCCCGATGAAGCTTTTCATCCTCGCGGTCGGCCACAAGATGCCCGGCTGGATCGCGTCCGGCTTCGACGAATACACGAAGCGGATGCCGCCCGAGCTGCGCATCGAACTGCGCGAGATCAAGCCCGAACTGCGTTCGGGCGGCCGCAGCGCGGAAAGCGTGATGGCGGCCGAGCGGCAGAAGATCGAGGCCGCGCTGCCGAAGGGCGCGCGCATCGTCGCGCTCGACGAGCGCGGCCGCGACTGGACCACCATGCAGCTCGCGCAGGCGCTGCCCGGCTGGCAGCAGGACGGCCGTGACGTCGCGTTCGTGATCGGCGGTGCCGACGGGCTCGATCCGGAACTCAAGGCGCGCGCCGACCTGCTGCTGCGCATCTCGAGCATGACGCTGCCGCACGGGATGGTGCGCGTGCTGCTCGCCGAACAGCTTTACCGCGCGTGGAGCATCACGCAGAATCACCCCTACCATCGCGCATGACGTGCCGTCCTCGGGACGCGCGCCGCGCGCGCTCAACGAGATAACGACACCATGCCGTCCAGCACGCCCCCTGCCCTTTTCCCGACCCTTTACCTCGCTTCGCAAAGCCCGCGCCGCCAGGAGCTGCTGCAGCAGATCGGCGTGCGCTTCGAATTGCTGCTGCCGCGCCCCGACGAGGACGCGGAGGCGCTCGAAGCCGAGCTGCCCGGCGAAGCCGCCGATGCGTACGTGCAGCGCGTGACCGTCGCGAAGGCGGAGGCCGCGCGGGCGCGTCTCGTCGCCAGCGGCAAGCCAGCCGCGCCGGTGCTGGTTGCGGACACCACGGTGACCATCGACGGCGCGATCCTCGGCAAGCCGGCCGATGCCGACGACGCGCTCGCGATGCTGACACGCCTCGCAGGCCGCGAACACGAGGTGCTGACCGCCGTCGCGGTGGTCGGCGCCGACGGCGAACTGCTGCCGCCCGCGCTGTCGCGCTCGTCGGTGCGCTTTTCGGCCGCGCCGCGCGACGCCTTCGAGCGCTACGTCGACACCCGCGAACCGTTCGGCAAGGCGGGCGCCTACGCGATCCAGGGACGCGCGGCCGAATTCATCGAGCGAATCGACGGTTCCCATTCGGGTATCATGGGTCTGCCCCTTTTTGAGACTGCCGCGTTGCTGCGCACCGCGCGCGTCGCCTTCTGAATCGCACCATGAACGAAGAAATCCTGATCAACCTCACGCCGCAGGAAACGCGGGTCGCACTCGTCCAGCAAGGCGCGGTGCAGGAGCTTCACGTCGAGCGCACGCTGTCGCGCGGGCGGGTCGGCAACATCTACCTCGGCAAGGTCGTGCGCGTGCTGCCCGGCATGCAGTCGGCGTTCATCGACATCGGTCTCGAGCGCGCGGCGTTCCTGCACGTCGCCGACATCTGGCATCCGCGCCTCGCGGGCGAGCCGCAGTCGGGCGCGCCGCACCAGCCGATCGAGAAGACCGTGTTCGAAGGCCAGACGCTGATGGTCCAGGTGATCAAGGATCCGATCGGCACGAAGGGCGCCCGACTGTCGACGCAGGTCAGCATCGCGGGCCGCACGCTCGTCTACCTGCCGCAGGAGCCGCACATCGGCATCTCGCAGAAGATCGAGAGCGAGGCCGAGCGCGAGGCCGTGCGTGCGCGGCTGACCGCCGTGATCCCGTCGGACGAGAAAGGCGGCTACATCGTGCGCACGATCGCCGAGGACGCGACCTCCGACGAACTGGCCGGCGACGTCGCCTACCTGCGCAAGACCTGGACGACCATCGTGGCCCAGGCGCAGCGGCTGCCGGCGACGAGCCTGCTGTACCAGGATCTCGATCTCGCGCAGCGCGTGCTGCGCGATTTCGCGAACGACGACACGACGCGCATCCAGGTCGATTCGCGCGAGACGTACCAGCGCCTCGCGGAATTCGCGAACGAATTCACGCCGGCGGTGAGCCCGAAGCTGCATCACTACACCGGCGAGCGGCCGCTGTTCGACCTGTACAACATCGAGACGGAGATCCAGCGCGCGCTGTCGCGCCGCGTCGACCTGAAGTCGGGCGGCTACCTGATGATCGACCAGACCGAGGCGATGACGACGATCGACGTGAACACCGGCGGCTACGTCGGCGCGCGCAACTTCGACGACACGATCTTCAAGACCAACCTCGAGGCCGCGCATACGATCGCGCGGCAGCTGCGGCTGCGCAACCTCGGCGGGATCATCATCATCGACTTCATCGACATGGAGAACGCCGAGCATCGCGACGCGGTGCTGTCCGAGTTGAAGAAGGCGCTGTCGCGCGACCGCACGCGCGTGACGGTCAACGGCTTCTCGCAGCTCGGGCTCGTCGAGATGACGCGCAAGCGCACGCGCGAATCGCTCGCGCACGTGCTATGCGAGCCGTGCCCGACCTGCCAGGGCAAGGGCCAGGTGAAGACGTCGCGCACGGTGTGCTACGACATCCTGCGCGAGATCCTGCGCGAGTCGCGCCAGTTCAATCCGCGCGAATTCCGCGTGATCGCCGCGCAACAGGTGATCGACCTGTTCCTCGACGAGGAGTCGCAGCATCTCGCGATGCTGATCGACTTCATCGGCAAGCCGGTGTCGCTGCAGGTCGAGTCGAACCTGAGCCAGGAACAGTACGATATCGTGCTGATGTAAGGTCATGCGCGGCGATCTCCGAATCGGGAGATCGCCCCCACCCTTGCCGCGGGCATCGAGCACAAATATCAGTTGGCACGCCGAGCTTCGAGGGCTCGGGCAACGTAAGCGCCCGCTGGCGAGCGAAGCACGGCCGCTTGATTTCAACTTTGGTCACTGAGCATTTGACGCACCGCAGCAGTGTCACTATAATTCGCGCCGCGGGGTGGAGCAGTCTGGCAGCTCGTCGGGCTCATAACCCGAAGGTCATAGGTTCAAATCCTATCCCCGCAACCAAACATCGAAGCCCGCTTTGCGACAGCAAGCGGGCTTTTTGCATTTCGCCGATTCGCTGGTTCGTATCGCTCGACTCGAAGCCGCCGGCCCTGGCAAAGCCGAAGACGCTCGCCATCCCTGTATCATTCGGTCACGCGTGCAATCAGCCGCCGGCCGAGCCGCACCGCGAAAGCCAAGTCGATCGATTGTTCAACGATGGTTTTCTGATCGGCCGCGCGACAGCACGATATCGCGACGACGCAACGCTCGCCCCTTTCGCGACCGGCCGGACCGCGCGGCACGTCGGGACAGTGCCCGCAGCGGCCGCCGCGCTATCCTTTCCCACCTCACATTCACTCACCACACACCATGAGCCAACGCCACAACCGCCGCCAGCGCAAGAAACTCCACATCGCCGAGTTCCAGGAACTCGCGTTCAACGCGGCCGCGCAATACCGCAACGAGCTGTCCGACCTCGAACGTGGCCAGCTGATCGATGCATTCATCGATTTCGTCGAAGCGAACGGGCTGCTGACCGTCGCCTCCGCTGACGAAGGGATCGGCGCCTACGTGATCTCCGGCGCGCCGCGCGGCACGACCACCGACGCCGACCGCGAGAACGTGCGGGCGTGGCTGGCCGCACGTCCGGAGCTGACCGACGTCCGGGTCAGCGAATTCACCGACGCGTGGTATCCGGACGCCTGACGCTCCGTTTTCTCCCTGCTTCATGCAGCGCCCGCGCCTGCCCGCCACGACGGCGGCGGGCCGGGGCGGCACCCGTGTGAGCCGCCCCTCATCCGCCGGCCTTCCCCGTCGCCCGACTGCGACGCGACGGCCGCCGATCCCTACCTTTCCCCGACAGTCCGCCTCCAGCAAGCCATCGAAATCGGCCCTGAAAGGAAGACACGTTAAACTCTCACCTCGCGTGGTGCGCCGCCCGCACCCGCCATCCATCGCCAGCCGCGCGCCTCCGGGCCCGGCCCCCGACCCATGGAGTGAGTGTCAATGAGCGGCGGATTTCCGTTTCCCGCATCCCGCATGTCGTTCCCGTCCTCGACGGTCTTCCTCGTTCTCGCCGCCGCGCTGCTGTCCGGCTGCGGGCTGCTGCCGACGCAGAATCCGCCCGCGCCGATCAGCGAAGCGCTCGTCGAGCCCGTCGAGGAAACCGCCGGCGAACCGCTGACGATGCCGCCCGTGCCGGCGCCGACGCAGCCGGAAGCGCCGGAAGCACCGAAGAAACCGCACCGCGAAGTGACGCGGCCGAAACCCGTGCAGCGCCCCGAAACACCGACGCCTCCGCCACCACCGCCCGCCCCGATCGTCGCGACGCGCCCGCTCGACCGCACGCAGATCCATGCGCTGCTCGACAGCGAGGTCGCGCGCCGCAACGGCAAGGTGATCGGCCGCGCGGTCGACATGGTGGCCGACGCGAGCGGCAAGCCGCGCGAGATGATCGTCAACCTGCAGGGCTTCATGGGTGTCGGCGACCGCAAGGTCATCTTCCCGTGGAACGTGTTCCGCTTCACGCCGGGCGGCAAACAGGAGCCGATCGTGCTCGACGTGCCGTCGGGCGACCTGCCTCCGGCCGCGCGGCCGAAGGCCGTGCCGCTGTCGGGTTCGGCCGCGGCGTCGCCCGCGACGCGACTGCCGATGCTCGACAGCGATGTCGAGCGCCCGAACGGCACGAAGATCGGCCGCATCGTCGACGTGCTGATCGACCGCGCCGCGCAGCCGCAGGCGGTCGTGCTCGACCTCGGCGGGCTCGTCAACACCGACCGCCGCTCGATCGCCGCGAGCTGGGGCGCGCTGCGCTTCGTCACGCGCGACAAGGCGCTGCATCCGCAGCTCGACCTGAACGATGCGCAGATCAAGGCGTCGCCGCCCTACGCGGCCGACAAGCCGATCATCGCGGTCTTCCCGCCCGTTGCCCCGGCACCGGTGCCGGCTTCGTCTGCGAGTGCCACCCGATGACGATCAAGCATTCCGTCAGCGTGCGCAGTCTGCGGTCCCTCGACTGGCTCAACTTTTTCGTTGCAAACGTTCAAACCGGGTTCGGTCCGTTCATCGCGTCCTACCTCGCGTCGCACAAGTGGACGCAGGGCGAGATCGGCATGGTGCTGTCGATCGGCACGATCAGCGCGATGGTCAGCCAGGTGCCGGGCGGCGCGGCCGTCGATGCGCTGAAGAACAAGAAAGGCGCGGCCGCGTGGGCGATCGCGGCCATCATCCTGTCCGCGGTGCTGCTCGCGTCGAGCCCGACGATCGTGCCGGTGATCGCGGCCGAGGTGTTCCACGGCTTCGCGAGCTGCATGCTCGTGCCGGCGATGGCCGCGATCTCGTTCTCGCTGGTCGGCCGTGCCGATCTCGGCGACCGGCTCGGCCGCAACGCACGCTGGGCGTCGATCGGCAGCGCGGTCGCGGCGGGCCTGATGGGGCTCACCGGCGAGTATTTCTCCGCGCGCGCGGTGTTCTGGCTGACCGCCGTGCTGGCGTTGCCCGCGCTGTTCGCGCTCGCGATGATCCAGCCGACCCACGAAGTGATCCCGCAATCGTCGAAACCCGACGATCACGACGAAGGCGAGCACCGCGAGACACTGCTCGAACTGCTGCGCGATCGCCGGATGCTGATCTTCGCGGCGTGCGTCGTGCTGTTCCACCTGTCGAACGCGGCGATGCTCAACCTCGCGGCCGGCGAAGTGACGGCCGGGATGGGCGAGAACGTGCAGCTCGTGATCGCCGCGTGCATCATCGTGCCGCAGGCGATCGTCGCGATGCTGTCGCCGTGGGTCGGCCGTTCCTCGCAACGCTGGGGACGCCGGCCGATCCTGCTGCTCGGCTTCTCCGCGCTGCCGGTGCGCGCGCTGCTGTTCGCCGGCGTGAGCAGCCCGTACCTGCTCGTGCCGGTGCAGATGCTCGACGGCATCAGCGCGGCCGTGTTCGGCGTGATGCTGCCGCTGATCGCGGCCGACGTCGCGGGCGGCAAGGGCCGCTACAACCTGTGCATCGGGCTGTTCGGGCTCGCGGCCGGGATCGGCGCGACGCTCAGCACGGCCGTGGCCGGCTATGTCGCCGATCACTTCGGCAATGCGATCAGCTTCTTCGGGCTCGCCGCTGCTGGCGCGCTCGCGGTCCTGCTCGTCTGGCTCGCGATGCCCGAAACGCGCGTCGAGAACGGCGACGCACCCGAGGGCACGCCGGCCGCCGCCTCGTCCGAACAGGCGCACTGACACACGCACCGCCGCCCCGCTTCTTGGCCGACACGATGGATACGATCAGGACCCTCAACGAAGCCCGCCAACAGATCCAGCAGTCGATCTTCGATCTGTTCAAGGGGCTGACTTTCGGCGAACGCCTCACGCAAGGCGCGCTGATGGCGCTGCAGGCCGTGTGCGGCGCGTGCCTCGCATACGCGATCGGCCGCGCGTTGCACACCGAGCAGGCCGTGTGGGCGGCGATCACCGCGATCGCCGTCACGCAGCACAACTATTCGGACACGATGTCGCTGTCGCGCGACCAGTTCATCGGCGCGATGATCGGCGGCGTGGTCGGCTTCGCGGGGGCCGCGCTCGGCGGCGATCGCCTCGTCGCCTATGCGATCGCGGTCGCGATCACGATCGTCGGCTGCTGGTGCCTGAACGTCGGCAGCGCGGCGCGTCTCGGCGGCGTCACCGCGACGATCGTGCTGCTGTTTCCGGGTAACGGCCCGCTGTGGGACATTCCGCTGATGCGGCTCGGGGAAGTCGCGCTCGGCACCGTTTGCGCGCTGGCGGTGTGCTGGGCAATGTCGCGGATCGAGCGACGCTGGTTCCGCCGGGCGGCGAAGTCGGACCAGGACAAGTGACGCGGTTGCCGGGACGCACGCCCCGGCAACCGGATGAAGCGATGAGCGGCGGCAGGTGTGGCCGGTGTTACGGACCGACCCGCAGCACGATGCCCGAGCCGATCTGCACGAGCAGATAGTCGCCGCCGACGCCGACCCAGTGATAGCCGCGCGGCGGCGGGCTCAGCCGATAGCCGCGCCAGTCGTCGACCACGTACTGGCGATCGCGGAATTCGTCCGGGAGCCGGTCGCCCTTGTGCCAGTCGCGGCGCGGCTGGTCGGCCCAGCGCGGCGGTACGTCGTCGTCGCGATGCATCGCCTGGCCGGGCGGCATGTGCTTCGGGCCGTGGCCGCGGTGCATGCCGTGATTGCCGTGGTCACCGTGGTTGTCGTCGTTGCCGTGCCCCTGCGCCATCGCGACCGGCGCGGCGAAACTCGCCGCAACCAGCGCGGCCAGCATCATCCCGTGCATCTTCCTCATCGTCCTTCCCTCCGTGTTGTCACGTCGAACCGGAAACAACTGGACTTGCCCGATCAAGACTAGCACACGGGTGCGACCCGACTTTGTGTCACGCCGCCTGCTGCTGGTACTGGATCCGGTGCAGGTGCGCGTACAGCCCGCCGTGGCGCAGAAGTTCTTCGTGGCTGCCCTCTTCGACGATCTTGCCGGCTTCGAGCACGAGGATCCGGTCCGCGCGCTCGATCGTCGACAGCCGGTGCGCGATCACGAGCGTCGTGCGCCCTTCCATCAACCGCTCGAGCGCGGCCTGCACGTGACGCTCGGATTCCGAATCGAGCGCGGAAGTCGCCTCGTCGAGGATCAGGATCGGCGCGTCCTTGTAGATCGCGCGCGCGATCGCGAGCCGCTGCCGCTGACCGCCCGACAGTCGCATCCCGTTGCCGCCGACCAGCGTGTCGAGCCCGTCGGGCATCGCGGCGACCGCGTCGGCGAGGTTCGCGGCCTCGAGCGCCGCCTGCACGCGTGCGCGGTCGGGCGTCTGCCCGTACGCGACGTTCGCGGCGATCGTGTCGTTGAACAGCACGACGTCCTGGCTGACCATCGCCATCTGGCCGCGCAGCGCGTGGATGTCGTAGTCGGCCACCGGCACGCCGTCGACCAGGATCGCGCCGCCAGTCGGATCGAAGAAGCGCGGCAGCAGGTTCACGAGGGTCGTCTTGCCGCTGCCGGACGGCCCCGCGAGCGCGATCATCTCGCCCGGCGCGACCTTGAACGAAATGCGGTCGAGCGTCGGCCGCTCGGAGGCGCCGTAGTCGAACGACACGTCGCGGAATTCGATCTCGCCGCGCGCGTGCGCGAGCGCCCGGCCGCCGCCCTGCGGCTCGGCGGGCTCGTCGATCAGCCCGAAGATCAGCTCGGCGGCCGTCATCCCGCGCTGCAGCGGCTGGTTGACATCGATCAGGTGCTTGAGCGGCGAAATCACCAGCAGCATCGACGTGACGAACGCGACGAAACCGCCGACCGTCGTCTGGTCGTTGGTCGACTGCACGACCGCGATCGTGATCACGACCGCGAGCGCGATCGACGCGAGGAACTGCGTCAGCGGCTGCGCGAGCCCGCCCGAGATCGTCATGCGCATCGCGTAGCCGCGCAGGCGCTTGCTCATCGTCGTGAAGCGGTCCATCTCGTACGCTTCGCCGTTGTGCACCTTGACGACCTTGTAGCCGCCGACCGTCTCCTCGACGATGTACGACAGCTCGTTGGTCAGCGTCTGGTGCTCGCGGTTCAGGCGGCGCAGGCGGCGGTTGATCTTGCTGACGAGCCAGCCGATGCCCGGCAGGATCACCGCGACGATCAGCGTGAGCCGCCAGTTCAGGTAGAACAGGTAGCCGAGCAGGAACACCACGGTCAGCGAGTCGCGCACGAGCGTGACCATCACGCCGGTCAGCACCGACAGGATCTGGTTGACCTCGAACACGATCGCGTTGATCACCGTGCTCGCGGTCTCGCGCTGGAAGAACGACGCGCCGGTGTGGAGCATCCGCTGGAACATCTCGAGCCGCAGTTGCAGCAGGATGCGGTTCGATACGTAGTTGAGCAGGTAATTCGACGTGTACTGCGACACGCCGCGCACGAGCGCGAGGCCGATCACCGCGATCGGCACGTACCATTTCGCGCTGTCGCTGCCGTGCGAGCCGAAGCCGTGGTCGAGCAGCGGCTTGAGCAGCGCCGGGATCCCGGCTTCCGTGGCCGCGACGACGCCCATCGTCATCACGGCGAGCAGCACGATGCCGATGAGCGGCCGGATGTACGGCCACAGGCGCTTGAGGACCGTGAGCGGCGAGGTACCGGTGCCGTCCATCGGTTTGCGAAGAGTGTTCTGGGTTTCCAAGGCAATCCTTCTTGAGCCGCGACGCGGCGCCCGGGGCGTGACTGCCCGGAATTCGCCCCGTCCGGCGGGTGCCGAAAAAGGCCCAACATTATAGCTGGACCGCCCCCGCCGGCATGGCCGTCGCCGAAGCGGCCTCCTGCCTGCGCGCGGGTATACTGCCGCTCACCGTTTTCTCCGCCTTTTCGACGATTTCATGGCAGAACCCACCCTCGGCGTCGCCCTCATCGCCCTCAACGCGGCCGCGCGGCTCGCGCAGTGCCTCGACGCGCTGACCTTCGCCGACGACGTCGTCGTGATCGACGGCGGCAGCACCGACGATACGGTCGAGATCGCCCGCGCGCACGGCGCGCGCGTGATCGTCGAGCGCGACTGGCCGGGCTTCGGCCCGCAGAAGAACCGCGCGCTCGACGCGCTCGACACCGACTGGATCCTGTCGCTCGACACCGACGAGGTAGTCAGCCCGGAACTCGCGCAGTCGATCCGCGCGGCCATCCGCACGCCGGCCGCGCAGGTCTACGCGCTCGACCGGCTGTCGAGCTTCTGCGGCCAGTGGATCCGCCATAGCGGCTGGTATCCGGACTGGGTGCCGCGCCTGTTCCGGCGCGGCACCGCCCGCTTCTCCGACGACCTGGTGCACGAGCGGCTCGTCTTCGACACCCCTGCGCAGCGGCTGCCGGGCAAGCTGATGCACTATTCATACGAGGATTTCGAAACCGTCGTGCGCAAGCTCGATGCGTATTCGACGGCCGGCGCGCGCCAGCGCCGCGCGGCCGGCCAGCGCGGCGGCTTCGGCAAGGCGCTCGCGCGCGGCGCATGGGCGTTCGTGCGGACCTACGTGCTGCGGCGCGGGTTTCTCGACGGCCGCGCGGGCTTCATGATCGCCGTGTTCAACGCGGAAACCGTCTACTACCGGTTCCTGAAGCTCGGCCACGAAGCGGCCCGCTGACCGCGCCCGCCCTGCCGCCACCCTGACGCCGCCGGCATGCGGCCGGCCCGGCGTTACAATGCCGGGCTGCCCGCGCGCCATGCGCGCCCGAGCACACGGCGCAGCGCTGCGCGCCGCCGATACGACGACCACCGAATCCGACCGCCATGTTCTCCATCATCATCCCGACCTGGAACAACCTGCCGTACCTCAAGCTCGTCGTCGACAGCCTGCGCCGTCATTCGGCGTACGACCACCAGATCATCGTGCACGTGAACGACGGCGCGGACGGCACGCTCGACTGGGTGCGCAGCGAAGGCATCGAGCACACCGCGTCGCCGGCCAACATCGGCATCTGCCACGCGGTGAACCTGGCCGCCGCCCGCGCGACGCGCGACTACGTCGTCTACATGAACGACGACATGTACTGCTGCCCGGGCTGGGACGCGGCGCTCGTGCGGCGCATCGAGCAGATGCCGACCGACCTGTTCATGCTGTCCGGCACGATGGTCGAGCCGGTCGACACGCGCAACCCGTGCGTCGTCGTCAGCAACTTCGGCCGCGACGCCGAACAGTTCGACGCGGCCGGCCTCGTCGCGGCCACGCCGCGGCTCGCGCGCGCGGACTGGCTCGGCTCGACCTGGCCGCCGACGCTCGTGCACCGCGACTGGTGGAACCGCATCGGCGGCTACAGCAGCGAGCTGTCGCCGGGGATGAGCAGCGACAACGACTTCTCGATGAAATTCTGGGACGCCGGCTGCCGGATCTTCCTCGGCGTGGGCGACAGCCTCGTCTATCACTTCCAGCAGAAGAGCACCGGCAAGATCGTCAAGAACGACGGCCGCCGCCAGTTCCTCAACAAATGGGGCATGACGCAGGCCACGTTCGACCGCTATTACCTGCATCGCGGCGAGCCGGCCGGCGCGCGTGTCGCGCTCGACACGCCGGCCGTCGAAGGGCGCCTCAAGCGTGCGCTGCTGCGCTCGCGGATCAAGCGCGCGTTCAGCTGACCCGACCCCGGAAACGGCACGGAAACGCCCGCGGCTTCGCGTATACTGCGCGCTTCGTCCCGCGCGGTGCCGCCGGGACGCGCGGCGCGCAGCACGGTGCCCGCATGCCGCATTCGTCCATTCGACAGGTTCCGATGCTTTCGTTTTCCGCTCCCGCCTCGCGGCGCCTGACCGCCGCCCGCGCCTTCGCCGTCGTCGCGCTCTGCATGGTGCCCGTCTCGACCGCGCTGACCAACGTGTTCTGCGGGCTGTTCGCGGCCGCGCTCGTCATCTCCCCCGAATTCTGGCGCGACCTGCGCACGTTCGTCGCCGAACCGGCGTCGCTCGCGGCGCTCCTGATCCTCGCGGCACTGGCCGCGAGCGTCACCTATACGGTCGCGCCGCACCCGAAGGCGTGGAACTGGGTCGCCAAGTACGACAAGCTGTTGCTGCTGCCGTTTGCCGTGCTGGCCTTCCGCCATTCGAACTGGGCGCCGATCGTGCGGCGCGCCTGGTTCGGCACGCTGTGCGTGATCCTGCTGCTGTCGACCACCAACTATCTCGGGCTGACCGCGATCGGGCCCGCGCATTCGAGCGAGCTGCCGCTGTCGCGCGCCTGGGTGTTCAAGAACCACATCGCGGCCGGCATGTTCGGCGCGCTGCTGTTCTACCAGGCGGCCGACCTCGCGCTGTCGGCCCGCACCGCGCTGTCGCGTGCCGCGTATGCCGCCGTGGCCGCATGGTCGCTGATCAACGTGTTCGTGATGCTGCAGGGACGCACCGGGCAGGTCATCGCGCTGCTGCTGATCCTCGTCGTCGCGGTGCGCTTCGTGCTGCTGCTGCGCCGCCAGTCGGCGCTGCGCGCGGGGCTCGCCGCCGGGGCGCTGGTCCTGGCCGGCGTCGCGCTCGTCGTCGCCGCGTGCACGGTGCACAACGGCCGGCTCGTGAAGGTCGTGTCGGAAGTGCAGCAGTATCGGCAGACCGATGCGGTCACGTCGACCGGGCTGCGTCTCGAGTGGTACAAGAAGGGGCTCGAGCTGTATCGCCAGCGCCCGGTGATCGGCTACGGCGCCGGCGGCCTCGAGTTCGAGTTCGAGAAGCTCACGGCCGGCAAGACGGCTGCCGAAGGCCAGCTCACGTCGAATCCGCATAACGAATACCTGCTGATGGCCGTGCAGCTCGGCACGCTCGGCGTATTGCTGTTCGTGAACCTGATCGTGCAGATCGCGCGCGGCAGCCGCGCGCTCGACCCGCGCTCGCGGCATGTGCTGCTCGGGTGGCTCGCGATCTTCGCGATCGGCAGCCTTGCGAATTCGCTGCTGCTCGATTTCGCCGAAGGTCACCTGCTGGTGCTGCTTGCCGGGATCCTGCTCGGCTGCGGCACGCGCACGGAAGCGCTGCCGCGCGAAACGTCGGCGATCCGGCGCAGCGCGTAACGCATCATCCGCCGGGCCGGCGGGCAGCGCGCGTTGCCGCCTGCCGCCGGTTCGGCTTCTACGGCTACTACGGCTTCAGTGGCTTCAGTGGCGGCGCATGCGTGCCGCTTGTCGGAAGCACGGCCGCGCGGCGGCGCCGCGTCGCCACTCCCCGCTTTTCGACTCAGGAAACGTACCGCTTTCGCGCGTCAGGCCGGGCGCGCGCGGTGCAGTCGCGACGTGTCGACGACCGCGTCGGCGGCGCCCGGCGGATTCAGTCCGAGCATCTCGGCGGCCGCCGCCTTCACGCGCTGCGTGCCGAGATTGACGAGACAGTCGCTGTGGCTGTCGACATGGCGCTCGCAGCCTTCGTGCCGGCACGGCACGCAATCGCCCTCGCCCTGCAGCAGCCATACGTTGCCGTGCCGCGCGGAGCCGCGCAGCGCCCACGGGTTCTCGGTCGCCGGCCAGTGCTGCGGCCACGGCCCCCAGCGCACCGGATCGGACGGACCGAACAGCGCGATCGTGTCGGTGCCCGTCGCGGCCGCAACGTGCGTCGCGCCCGTATCGGGCCCGATGAACAGCCGCGCGCGCCGCACCAGCTCCGCGCTTTCGCCGAACGTGAGGCGGCCGACCAGGTTCAGCACGTCGCCGCCCGCCTCGGCCGCGACCTGCTCCGCGTACTCGCGCTCGCGATCGGCCGGGCCACCCGACAGCGCGATCGCAAACCCCTGCGCGCGCAGCCATTCGATCATCTCGACCCAGCCCTCGAGCCGCCATTGCTTGTAGCGGAACATCGGATACGGATGCAGCACGACGAGCGGCTTGCCGTCGCGGATCGCCGGCGATTCGGCGAGCCACGCGTCGAAACGCGCGCGCCGCGCGGGATCGTCGCCGATGCCCGGCGCGACCACCTCGGATACGGGCTCGATGCCGATCACCGGCGCGAGCGCGAGCGTGCTGACGACCGTATGCGCGGACTCGTGATGATTGATCGCGATGCCGTTCAGCATCATTCGAGTCAGCCACGTGACGCGGTTCGGATCGACGAGACCGACGCGCTTGCGGCCGGCGAACCAGCTGTAGAAGCGCGGCCGGTCGGAGCTCAGTGCCGCGCATGCGAGATCGTAGCGGCGCCACATCGACAGCGCATCGCGCAGCCGCTCGCGGAACCCCGCGCGCTGCGCGACGACGATCACGCGCCGCACGTCGGGGTTGTGCTCCAGCACGCCCTCGGTGCCGCGAAACACCAGCATGTCGATCTGCGCATCGGGCCAGCGCGCCTTCAGCGAACGCACGAGCGGCGTCGTCAGCAGCACGTCGCCGATACGGCGCGGGGCTGCGACGAGGATGGTTCGGGGCGGGCGGGCGGAAGAAAACAGGGCCACGGCGATCGTTCCGTCTAGCTGGCTGGACAAGGCTCGCAATGTACAGGATTTTGCGGCCGGTGGCGTGGCGTCGGGTGCGGGCGTCGGCGAAGTGCCGCGGTTGGCGGTTGGCGGTTGGCGGTTGGCGGTGGGCGGTGGGCGGTGGGCGGTGGGCGGTGGGCGGTGGGTGGTGGCCGGTCGCCGGTCGCCGGCGGTTGGCAACACGGCAGGCAACGACGCACGGCGGGGCCTGCCGCCGCCGCGCCGCGTGGCCCCGTTTGCGCGTCCGATGGCGGTGCCGGCAATGCAGGCGCCGCCGGCCTTCCGGGGGCTACGAAACGATCGCGCCGACCGCGGGTGCCGCGGGTGCCGCGAGCGTCGCGGCCGGGAGCGGCATCGCACCCCCCATCGCGTCGTCGAGCTGTCCGGCCTGCGTCAACAGATGAAGCACCGCGCGCTCGAGCGCGTCGATGCCGATCGCGTCGACCGTCGCGCCGGCCCGCAGGATCATGTGCGGCACGCCGAGCGGATGCCAGCGCCGGTATTTCTCGGGGCGGTCCTCGAACAGCGCGGCGACCGGCACGCCGAGCGCCGACGCGAGATGCACGGGGGCGCTGTCGGCCGACACGATCGCGTCGAGCAGGCTCGCGGCGGCCACCAGTTCGACGACCGACGACGGCGCGACATGCCGGGCGTTGACGTCCCGCCACGCGTCGCGGTCGGCGTCGGCCTCGGCCGACACGGCGGAATCGCGGAACACGATCACGTCGGCGAACGGTGCGAGCCGTCGGCCGAGGTCGCGCCATCGATCGGCCGGCCAGCGCCGCTCGGCCGCCTTGTTCGACACGAACAGCCCGACGCGCGGTTTCGTGCGCGGCCCGAGCAGCCGATACCACGTGTCCTGCAGCGCACGGTCCGGGTGGACGGACAGCACGAGACCGTCGAGATCGGCGCGGCCGAGTTCGGGCACGAGCCGGAATCCCGACAGCGCTTCATGGCAAATCGGCCGCGACGCGACATGGTCGGGCTTGCGGTCGTCGAATTCGGAATCGGCATCGTGCCAGCGGCAATCCTTCACGCCGAGCTGCCGCGCGAACCGGATGCTGCTGCGATGCATGCCGCCGTTCGGCACGACCACGAGGTCGAACCGCAGGCGGCGCAGCCGGCGCACGAGCCGCAGCCGGTCGAAGAACGCGCGCATCCGTCCGGGGCGGTCGTTGCGCTCGCACTGACGGCTGTACACGTAGGTATGGACCGTGTGCACGTCCGGGTTGCCGGCCAGCGCGGCCGCGTTGTAGCGGTTCGCGACCACGTGCAGCTCCTTGCCCGACCAGCGCTGTTTCAGCGCGCCGAGAAAAGCGGTCGTGCACAGCATGTCGCCCAGAAAATCAATCCGGATCACGAGGATCCGCCCCGTCGGTTTCCCGTTGGCCATCGTTGTTGTGATGCTGTCGATTTTTTATCGTCGCGCACCAGCCGGCATCCTGGCGTTCTTTACCGTGCCGGCTTCGTCGCGTGGTCGCTCGCGGCACCGCGACGCATCGCGTGCCGCGCGGAACCGTCCCCGTCTGATTCGCGCGCGCGATGTCGCCGCCGGCCGGCGGACAGACCGCAACCGGCGCCGTATCGGCGTCGCGCGACGGATTGTATAGCGTCCGGATGACGGCCCCAAGCATCCGCCGACATGAAAACGGCCCGCCGCACCGCACGATGGCGATGCGACGGGCCGCGCAGGCAACGACCGTCCGGCGGGGACCGTCAGTAAGTGATTTCGACGATGCTGCCGTCGAACGTCGCGCGCAACTCCGCGAGCAGCGTGTCGCTCGGCTTCACGCGCCACGCGTCACCGAGACGCATTTCCCCTTGCGCGCGCGCGTTGCTGTAGTGAACCTGGACCGCGAGCCCGTTCGGCAGCGGCGCCTGCGGGCGACGCCCGCCGTCGCGCCCGCCGCCGCGCGGCGCGGGTACCTCGACCGCGGGCGCGGCCGAATCGTCCTTCGACACGTGCGGCTCGAGCACGCGGCGCAGCGCCGCCGCATCCGCATTGCCGTTCATCGTGAGCCGCACCGCCTGCGCGTAGCGGCTACGCGCGCGTTCGAGATCCATCACCGTGTCGGCCGTGAAGCGGATGCCGCCGGTGAACGCATCGTTGCGCGCCTGCCCCTGCACGATCAGCAGTTCGTCTTCCTTGAACAGCGCCTTGTTCGCCTCGAACTGCTCGTTGAAGATCGTGATCTCGCACTGGCCCGAGCCGTCGTCGAGCAGCGCGATCAGCATCTTGCCGCGCTGGGTCATCTGCGTGCGCAGCGATGCGATGATGCCCGCGACGAGCTTGTCGCGCCCTTCCTTCAGGTCGCCGACCTTCTGCCGCACGAACCGGCGCACTTCGTCGCGATACGCGTCGAACAGGTGGCCGGACAGGTAGAAGCCGAGTGCGCCCTTCTCTTCCTGCAGGCGGCGCTTGTCGTCCCACGCGGGTTCGTCGACGAGCGCATGCGCGTGCGGCGACTCGGCGCCCATGTCGAACAGCCCGGCCTGCATCGCGTTCGCTTCGGCCTGGTCGGCCGCTTCCATCGCGAGCGGCACCGACGCAATCAGCTGCGCGCGGTTCGCGTTCAGCGAATCGAACGCGCCGGCGCGGATCAGCGCCTCGACCGTGCGGCGGTTGACGACGCGCCGGTCGATCCGCTCGCAGAAGTCGAACAGGTCGGTGAACGGCTTTTCGTCGCGGGCGCGCAGGATCTCCTCGATCGCGTTCTGGCCGCTGCCCTTCACCGCGCCGAGACCGTAGCGGATCGTGCGCGAGCGCTTGCCGTCGGCTTCGGCGACCGGCTCGAATCGGTAATGCGATGCGTTGATGTCCGGCGGCAGCACGGCGAGGTTGTTCACGACGCAGTCGTCGTACAGGATCTTCACCTTGTCGGTGTCGTCCATCGCGAGCGTCATGTTGGCCGCCATGAATTCGGCCGGATGGTGCGCCTTCAGCCACGCGGTGTAATACGCGAGCAGCGCATAGGCGGCCGCGTGCGACTTGTTGAAGCCGTAGCCCGCGAACTTCTCCATCAAGTCGAAGATCTCGTCGGACTTCTCGCGCGTCAGGCCGTTCTTCGCCGCACCCTCGGCGAAGATCTCGCGGTGCTTGGCCATCTCCTCGGGCTTCTTCTTGCCCATCGCGCGACGCAACAGGTCGGCGCCGCCGAGCGAGTAGCCGCCGATGATCTGCGCCATCTGCATCACCTGCTCCTGATAGACCATGATGCCGTAGGTCTCTTTCAGGACGGGTTCGACGCGCGGATCCGGATAGTCGACCTTCTCGCGGCCGTGCTTCCGTGCGCAGAAGCTCGGGATCAGGTCCATCGGGCCCGGACGGTACAACGACACGAGCGCGATGATGTCCTCGAAGCGGTCGGGCTGCGCATCCTTCAGCATGCCCTGCATCCCGCGGCTTTCCAGCTGGAACACGGCGACCGTGTTGGCCTTCTTCAGGATCTGGAACGACGCCGGATCGTCGAGCGGCACCTGCGCGAGCGACCAGTCGGCCTTCGACGCATCGAGGCGGCGAATGTAGCGCTCGGCCCAGTCGAGGATCGTCAGCGTCGTGAGACCCAGAAAGTCGAACTTCACGAGGCCGACGGCTTCGACGTCGTCCTTGTCGTACTGGCTGACGACGCCGCCGTCGTCGCCCTGCGTGTACAGCGGGCAGAAATCGGTCAGCTTGCCGGGCGCGATCAGCACGCCGCCCGCGTGCATCCCGACGTTACGCGTCAGGCCCTCGACGCGCTGCGCGAGGTCGAGCAGCTGGTGCACTTCGTCCTCGTGGTCGTAGCGCTCCTGCAGCTGCGGCTCTTCCTTCATCGCGTCGGCGATGGTCACGTGCTTGCCCGGCTTGAACGGGATCAGCTTCGCGACGCCGTCGGTGAACATGTAGCCGAGATCGAGCACGCGGCCGATGTCGCGCACGGCCGCCTTCGCGGCCATCGTGCCGAAGGTGGCGATCTGCGACACGGCATCCGCGCCGTATTTTTCCTTCACGTACTGGATCACGCGATCGCGGCCGTGCTGGCAGAAGTCGATGTCGAAGTCGGGCATCGACACGCGTTCCGGATTCAGGAATCGCTCGAACAGCAGGTTGTAGCGCAGCGGGTCCAGATCGGTAATGCCGAGCGCGTACGCGACCAGCGAACCGGCACCCGAGCCGCGGCCCGGACCGACCGGCACGCCGTTGTTCTTCGCCCAGTTGATGAAGTCGGCCACGATCAGGAAGTAGCCCGGGAAGCCCATCTTCGTGATGGTCCCGCACTCGAATTCGAGCCGCTTGTAGTACGTGTCGCGCTGCGCGTCGCGCTCCGTCGCATCCGGATACAGCTGTTCGAGGCGCTTCTCGAGCCCCTCCTTCGACAGCTGGACGAGGTAGTCGTCGAGCGACATGCCGTCCGGCGTCGGGAACAGCGGCAGCTTCGGCTTGCCGAGTTCGAGCTTCAGGTTGCAGCGCTTCGCGATCTCGACCGTGTTCGCGACCGCCGACGGCAGGTCGGCGAACAGCGCGACCATCTCGTCCTGCGTGCGGAAGTACTGATCGGTCGTGAAGCGCTTCTGGCGCCGCGGATTCGCGAGCATGTCGCCTTCCGAGATGCACACGCGCGCTTCGTGCGCGGTGAAATCGTCGTCGGTCATGAACTGCGTCGGATGCGTCGCGACGACCGGCAGCTTCAGCGACGCGGCGAGCGTCGCGGCCTGCTGGATGTACGCCTCGGCGCCCGGCTGGCCGTAACGCTGCAGCTCGATGTAGAAGCCGCCCGGGAACACTTTCGCCCAGCGCTCGGCGTGCCGGCGCGCGGCCTCCTCGTTACCGGCCGCGAACGCGAGCCCGATATCGCCCTGCTGCGCGCCCGAAAGCGCGAGCAGCCCTTGCGACAGCTCGCCGTCGAGCCAGCTCGCGTCGAGCTCCGCGCGGCCGCGGTACTGGTTCGTGAGCCACGCCTTCGACAGCAGTTCGCACAGGTTCAGGTAGCCGGTCTTGTCCTTCACCAGCAGCAGCAGGCGCGACGGTTTGTCGCGATCGTCCGGATTGGTGATCCAGACGTCGCAGCCGGCGATCGGCTTGATGCCCTTGCCGCGGGCTTCCTGGTAGAAACGGACGAGGCCGAACGCGTTGCCGAGATCGGTGAGGGCGAGCGCGCCCTGGCCGTCTGCGGCCGCCGCCTTGACGATGTCGTCGAGACGCACGATGCCGTCGGCAATCGAGAATTCGGAGTGAACGCGAAGATGGACGAAGCGGGGATCTGACATGGGCGTTATTGTAGCCGCGTCGCCGCGCAGGCTGCCCAAAAAATCCCCGCGCCCGGCCGTTCGGCCGATGCGCGCGACGCCGGCCGAACGGCCGGGTGCCGGCAGACGTGCAGTTTGCGGGATAATACGGGTTTTCGAATCACCGCCCCGGCTTCGCACCCTTTTTTGCGGGGCCGCCGTGCGCCCGCCGCACGGCCGCGGCCGTTTTCCCGTCGGACCACCATGACCATCGTCAACCTCGCCGCCTACCACTTCGTGTCGCTCGACGCGACCGAGCAATGGCGCCCGCTCGTCACCGCCCGCTGCAACGAACTCGGCCTGCGCGGCACGATCCTGCTCGCGCCGGAAGGCATCAACCTGTTCATCGCCGGCCCGCGCGACGCGACCGACGCTTTCATCGACTACCTCCGCCACGATCCGCTGTTCGAAGGCAAGTTCGCGACGCTGCAGTTCAAGGAGAGCCTGTCCGACTCGCAGCCGTTCCGCCGGATGCTCGTGCGCCTGAAGCGCGAGATCATCACGATGAAGAAGCCCGCGATCAAGCCGGAGCTCGGCCGCGCTCCGTCGGTCGACGCGCACACGCTGAAGGCGTGGCTCGACCGCGGCCACGACGACGCCGGCCGCCCGGTCGTGATGCTCGACACGCGCAACGCGTTCGAAGTGGACGTCGGCACGTTCGACGACGCGCTCGACTACCGGATCGACAAGTTCAGCGAGTTCCCGGAAGTGATCGACGCGAACCGCGCCGATCTCGAGGGCAAGACGGTCGTGTCGTTCTGCACCGGCGGCATCCGCTGCGAGAAGGCGGCGATCCACATGAAGGAAATCGGCATCGAGAACGTGTACCAGCTCGAGGGCGGGATCCTGAAGTATTTCGAGGAAGTCGGCGGCGCGCACTATCACGGCGACTGCTTCGTGTTCGACTACCGCACCGCGCTGAACCCGCAACTGCAGCCGACCGAGAACGTCACGTGCTTCGCGTGCCGCGCGGTCGTCACGCCGGAAGCCCAGCAAGCGCCGAGCTACGTGCCCGGCAAGTCGTGCCCGGCCTGCGCGCAGGCAGCCAGCGCCGCGTAAGCGCCCGTCGCACCGCGTCCCGATGAACGGCTACCGCGGCCGCTTCGCGCCGTCGCCCACCGGCCCGCTGCATTTCGGCTCGCTGGTCGGCGCGCTCGCGAGCTGGCTCGACGCGCGCGCGCACGGTGGCGCATGGCTCGTGCGCATCGAGGACATCGACGGCCCACGCACGGTGCCCGGCGCCGCCGACGACATCCTCGCGACGCTCGCGCATTTCGGCATGACGCCCGACGAGCCGCCCGTGTGGCAAAGCACGCGCGAGGCCGACTATGCGGCCGCGCTCGAACGGCTCGTCGCCGCGGGGCTCGTCTATCCGTGCGGCTGCACGCGCAAGGAAATCGCCGATTCGCTGCGTGCCGCGCACGAGCGCCACACGACGCTCGCCTACCCGGGCACCTGCCGCACCGGCCTGCACGGCAAGCCCGCCCGCGCGTGGCGGCTGCGCGTGCCGGACGGCGACGCGGCGCTCGTCACGTTCGACGACCGCTGGCAGCACACGCAAGCGCAGAACCTCGCGACCGAGGTCGGCGATTTCGTGCTGAAGCGCGCCGACGGCCAATGGGCGTATCAGCTCGCGGTCGTGGTCGACGATGCCGACGCGGGCATCACGCACGTCGTGCGCGGCGCCGACCTGCTCGACTCGACCGCGCGCCAGATCTACCTGCAGCGCTGTCTCGGCGTGCCGACGCCGGCGTACCTGCACGTGCCCGTCGTCGTCGACGCGAACGGCGAAAAGCTCAGCAAGCAGACGGGCGCGATCGCGCTCGAGCGCGACGATCCGCTGCCGGCGCTGCGCGCCGCCGCCGCGCATCTCGGCCTGTGGGCCGACGGCGATCCGTCGATCGATACGCTCGATGCGTTCTACGCGGCCGCGACCGACGCGTGGGCGCGTCGCTTCGGGCCACGCGCCGGTTGAGGCGCTCGCGGGACACCCGTTCGTGTCGACCGTGTTCCTGCGTCCGTCAGCGGTGAGTCCGGTCGCATGCAAGCGTGATGGCAGCCTGAACGGAACGCCCGCCGGCGACACGGCATCGGAGTAGTCCCGCAGGCTGCCCCCGCCCCACGCGACAAGTCGCCGCCCATCCCGCCCGCTCCTTCACGAATCGTCTCGCCCAATGAAAAACGGGCACATGCTCATCGCATGCACCCGTTTCCGCGGCAGCGCTCGCGCGCCGCACCGACCGCCTGAACCGCCTGCTTACGCCGACGGCTTGCGCGGCATCCCGAAGCCGCCCAGCAGCGCGGCGACCTGACGCTTCGGCCCCTTCTTCTCGGGCTGCTGCGCGGACTTCGTATCTTCCGGCTGCTTCGCCGGCGCCGACGGTTCGTACGGCTTCAGGAAGAAGTCGTCGACCGGCGCCTCGTGACGACGGTGATGGCCGCGCTCGGACCCGCCCGAACGACGCCCCGACGCGCCGCGATGCTCGTCGCGATCGCGACGGCTGCCGCGATCACCGCGCTCACTACGGTCGCCCCCGCGCTCGCCGCCACGATCGTCGTGACGATGGCGCGCCGGCTTGTCGAGCGCGAGCGTCTGCACCTCGAGCGGACGCTTGATCAGTTTTTCGATATCGGCGAGCTGCTTGCGCTCGTTCGGGCTGCACAGCGACAGCGCATCGCCCGTCGCACCCGCGCGGCCCGTGCGGCCGATCCGGTGCACGTAGTCTTCCGCGTTGAACGGCAGGTCGAAGTTGATCACGGCCGGCAGTTCGGCGATGTCGAGGCCGCGCGCGGCCACGTCGGTCGCGACCAGCGCCTCGATCTCGCCGCGCTTGAACGCGTCGAGGGCCTGCATCCGCTCGATCTGCGTCTTGTCGCCGTGGATCGCCGACGCGACCACGCCGTCGCGCTCGAGGTTGCGGGCCAGCCGGCTCGCGCCGATCTTGCTGTTGCAGAACACGATCACCTGCTTGAGCCCGCGATCGCGCAGCAGCTGCACGACGGCGGCCTGCTTGTCGCCTTCGGCGACGTCGTAGACGATCTGCGTGACGTTCGCGTTGGTCGAGTTGCTGCGCGCGACCTCGATCGTCTGCGGGTTGCGCAGGTAGGTCGACGCGAGCTTCTTGATTTCCGGCGAGAAGGTGGCCGAGAACAGCAGCGTCTGGCGTTCCTTCGGCAGCAGGTTCAGGATGCGCTGCAGGTCCGGCAGGAAGCCCATGTCGAGCATCCGGTCGGCCTCGTCGAGCACGAGCATCTGCACCTGCCCGAGGTTCGCTGTCTTTTGCTGCACGTGGTCGAGCAGGCGGCCCGGCGTCGCGATCAGGATCTCGACGCCGCGGCGCAACTCGGCCATCTGCGGGTTCATGTCGACGCCGCCGAACACGACCGCGCTGCGCAACGGCGTGTGCTTGCCGTATGCATGCACGTTCGCGGCGACCTGATCGGCGAGTTCGCGGGTCGGCGTGAGGATCAGCGCGCGCACCGGGTGGCGCGCGGGTGATGCGCTCGTGTTGGCCTGCGGCAGCAGGCGCTGGAGGATCGGCAGCGAGAAACTCGCGGTCTTGCCGGTGCCCGTTTGCGCGGCGCCCATGACGTCGCGGCCGGCGAGCACGACCGGAATGGCCTGCGCCTGGATCGGCGTCGGCGTCGTATAGCCCTGCTCCGCAATGGCTTTCAGGATATCGGCGGCAAGGCCGAATTGATCGAAGGTTGCGTCGACTGGCTTGGCGACAGAATCGGACATGGTGGCGTTTCGCTCAAAAGGCGCGGCGGGGACTTCGTGCGTCAGGCCGGCCGGGCCTGCGCTCATCACATTTCGGAAGTAGACGGAGCCGCGGCGCGCCGCGCGGCGCCGCTCTGGCGCTCGGGACCGGTTCAATTCGAACATCGGGCGCCACAGGCCGTGCGGACTCCGTTCGGCGCGAATGCCGGCGGAAAGGGCCGTATTGTAGCACTGCGCAGCAATCTGTCCGTGACAACGCCGCGAACGGCCCCGGCGGCGGCTCGCGGCGTGCGCCGGCAGGCCGGCGCGGGGCGGATGCGTCGTGCGATCGGGCTATCTCGATCGGCTGATGGTGGAAATACGGGGTCGAATCTCGGGCATCTGCCGCGAGGAATCAGCCGGCGGCCGGCGAGCCCGGGCGCCGCCGGCGCCACCTTCCGGTCAGAGGTCGAACCCGGCTGCCCGCACCGATCGCGGCAACCGGCACGCCCGCGCGGCGCAGCCGATCGCGCGCCGCGTTCAACCCTTCTTCTTTTTCTTCTTCTCGACCTGCACGCAGTCGCTCAGCAGCGGTGCCGCGTTCTGGTCGGCGATCTCGTCGCGCAGCGTCCCTTCCTTGCCCTTCGTCCACCAGGTATAGCGTCCGGCCTGGTAACGCGCGCCCGACGCCGAAACGGTATCGACGAACAGCAGCTGCTGCCCGTTGACCGGCACCAGTGCGAAGCTCTGGCCGTTGCCCGCGCGCCAGTACGACACGCGTACGGGCTGTTTCTGGTTCGCGCACTGATAGAGGGTCTGCACGCGCGCATCGGCGTCGATCTCCTCGACGGTCAGTTGCGCGGCCTGCGCGACGGAAACGGCGGTGCCGGCCAGCGCGAGCGCGGCAAGGGTGTGACGAATCATGCAGTTCCTCTCACGAGACGGGTGGAAGCGCGCCCTCGCGGGACGCGCGATTGTCGTTGGTTAGGGATCGAGGGTTCGCCCGTCAGGGATCGATGACGTCGGCGCACGCGTCGGTCGGCGCGGCCGCGACGTGGCCGACGAGCGGCACGATCTTCAGCCCGGCCGATGCGACCCGGCACGGCGCGGCCGCGAGGCCGCACCCCGCGAGACTCGCGACCAGCGCCAGCGCGGCGCCCAGCTTGCCGAGCCGTCCGATCCGCTGCCATGTCGACGCCATCGCGCTCTCCTGGTCCGGTCAGCGTGCCGACACGGGCCGCACGGCCGCCGCGGCGCGCTTCGCGCGTTCGCGGGCTTCGTCGACGGTCGCGCCGGTCGCGAGCGCGACGCCCATGCGCCGCTTCGCGAAGCTTTCCGGTTTGCCGAACAGGCGCAGGTCGGCGCCCGGCACGGCCAGCGCGTCGCGCACGCCCTCGAACGCGATACCGCGCTCGTCGAGCCCGCCGTAGATCACCGCGGACGCGGCCGGCGAGCCGAGCGCCGGATCGACCGGCAGCCCGAGAATCGCGCGCGCGTGCAGTTCGAACTCCGACTGGCGCTGCGACGCGAGCGTGACGAGGCCGGTGTCGTGCGGCCGCGGGCTCACCTCGGAGAACCAGACTTCGTCGCCGCGCACGAACAGCTCGACGCCGAACAGCCCGCGCCCGCCGAGCGCCTCGGTCACCTTGTGCGCGATCTCGCGCGACTTTTCCAGCGCGACGGCGCTCATCGGCTGCGGCTGCCACGATTCGACGTAGTCGCCCGCCACCTGCACGTGCCCGACCGGCTCGCAGAAGTAGGTGCGCGTCTCGAGCGTCGCGGGGTCGATCGCGCGCACGGTCAGCTGCGTGATCTCGTAGTCGAAATCGACGAAACCCTCGACGATCACGCGGCCGTGGTTCACGCGGCCGCCCGCCATCGCGTAGTCCCAGGCGGGCTTCACGTCGGCCTCGGTCCGCACGACCGACTGTCCCTTGCCCGACGACGACATCACCGGCTTCACGACGCACGGCATGCCGATCTTCGCGACGGCCGCGCTGAATGCGTCGAACGAATCGGCGAACGCGTACGGCGAAGTTGCCAGCCCGAGTTCCTCGGCCGCGAGACGGCGGATGCCTTCGCGGTTCATCGTGAGCTGCGTCGCGCGTGCGGTCGGGATCACCTCGGCCAGGCCGGCCGCCTCGATCGCCGCGAGCGCATCGGTTGCGATCGCCTCGATCTCCGGCACGATCAGGTGCGGACGCTCGGCCTCGACGACCGCGCGCAGCGCGGCGGCGTCGGTCATGTCGATCACGTGCGCGCGATGCGCGACCTGATGGCCCGGTGCGTCCGGATAGCGGTCGACCGCGACGACTTCGACGCCGAGCCGCTGCAACGCGATGATGACTTCCTTGCCGAGTTCGCCCGCGCCGAGCAGCATGACGCGCGTGGCCGAGGGTGAGAGCGGCGTACCGAGCCGCTGACCGATCTGCATGTGATTTCCCGCTGGTTCTGTTGGAGGACGAAAACGGCTTCGATGTTAACACGCACACCCGACGCACACCTCACGCGCACCCGCGCCGGTCCGGCCGGTTTCGTCGCATCGCCCCCCGCAGCGCGAGGCTCGCGGGCGGATTGCGAACGTTTTCACGCGCGAAGTGTCGGCTCGCCTCGCGCGGGGCGGGTGCGTTACTCTTACGCCTTGATCAGAATCCGATGAGGAACGAGGCTCATGTCCCACCTGTCCGCCGCCGCACGCGCACGCACCGGCCTGCTTCGCCCGCTGCGCGCGCCGCTCTGCGCGTTGACGCTTGCCACGCTTCTCGCCGCCTGCGCGATGCCGACCCACCCCGATTCCGCCGCCCCCGCACCCGACCCGTACAACCCCGCCGCCGTCCAGCTGCTCGACGACACGAGCTGGGAACTCACGAGTTGGGTGAACGCCGACGGCACGCCGCGCACGATTCCGCACGGCGACAACGGCGAGCCGATCAAGCTCGCGCTGTCCACCGAAGCGGGCGTCCGGCGCGCCAGCGGCTTTTCGGGCTGCAACCGCTATACGGGAACCTATGCGCTGAAGAACGGCCTGCTGAGCTTCGGGCCGCTCGCCGGCACGCGCATGGCATGCACGAACACGCTCGGCGGCCAGCTCGAGCACGCGTACCTCGATGCGCTCGCGCACATCGGGAAGACCGGCGTGCAGATGCGCGAGCCGCAGCAGTTGCAGATCGTGACCGAAGCCGGCGCGACGCTGACCTTCACGCGCCGGAGCCCCTGATGCAGCGCGCGGGCGAAGGCCGATCGGCCGCCTTCGCCGCGCGCGGATCCCGGACGCATGCGTCCCGCGGCCTGGAAGCGCTTCGACGCCTTCAAACTGCCTTAGAGTCCTGTTCGTCGGCCGGTTAAACTCGGCGGGTCGCGCACCGCGCTCCCCGCCCTCTTCCTGTTTCATCAAAGCATGCACACGGTTGTCTTCGGCTGGTTCGGCATCTCCGCCGTCTGGTTCCTCCTTCTCATCTGGCGTCTCGTTCAGGCGATGCTGCCCGGCGGCGGCGGACTCGCCGGCCGCGGCTCGATTCGCCTGTGGCTCGGCTTCGCGGCCGTGTTCGTCGCGACCTGCGCGCTGACGAGCCCGCTGTCGGGCCCCGACTCGAATGCGCTCGGCCACGCGTTCTCGAACGGCTTCGCGCATGTGCTCGGCCCGATCGGCACGCCGGTCGCGATGGTCGTGCTGTTCTTCGCGGGCCTGCCGTGGCTGACCGGCATCGGCTGGCGGCAGTTCGCCGCGTGGGTCGACACGTCGTTCGGCGTCAAGCTCGCGCGCGACGTCGACGACGACGACGTGCGCGGCGTTGCCGACCTGCCGCGCAGCGCGCTGCATCGCGACGACGACATCGTGCAGCCGACCACCGCCCATACCGTCAACTCGATGGCGCCGCGGCAAAACGGCCGGTATTCGCGCCCGACGTTGTGGAAGCCCGATCCGCAGGCGCGGCCGAAGCCGCGCAGCAAGCCCGCGCCGCGTCCGCTCGCCGAGCCGGTCGCGCCGACGGGCTGGCTGAAGCCAACGTCGGCCAATCGCATGCCGCCGCCGCCCGCACCGGGCGCGACGAGCGCCATGCCGCCCCCGACGACCGGCAGCACCGCCAGCCTCGCGCGCGCCGCCGCGAACAGCCAGGTGCCGCGCCCGAGTCCGGCCCCGCTGCCGGCCGGGTTCGAGCCCGTTCGGCCGCAACCGACCGCCGCGCGACCGGCCGCAGCCGCGCTGAAGCAACCGGCCGCGCCGCGCACCGCGGTCACGCCGCGCCCGGCCGCCGCGACGCCGCCGCGCACGCCCGCCCGCCCGGTGACGGGCGTCGGCGCCGCCGGCCAGTCGCCGGACGCCGCACGACGCCGCCCCGCGCCGCCGGCCCCGGCACGCGCGCCGCTCTACGCGTGGGTGCAACAGCCCGCGGAGCCGATCACGCCGGCACCGAGCGTTCACGACACGCTGCGCTCGATCGAAGCCAGTACCGCGCAGTGGGCGACGCTGGACGGTGTGCGGCAGGCCGATGTGTCGTCGGCACCGGCCGCCGCGGCGACCGTGGCCGGCGCGGTTGCAGCGGCGGGCAGCGTCGCCGCGTCGGCGTCGACGGCCGTACCGGCCGGAATCGTTGCGGACGCGCATCAGGCCTCGCCCCGCGACGCAGTCCGTCCGGACGCGCACGAAGCCGCGCCGGCCTATGACGACGCACCGATCGTGCTGGATGCATTCATGCCGGCGGAGCCGAGCATGCGCGTGCCTGCTGTCGATACGGATGGCGTGGCATTCGACGAGGCCGTGACGCCATCCGACGACTCACCGATCGTGCTGGATGCGTTCATGCCGGCCGAGCCGGGCGTGCGCGTGCCTGCTGTCGATACGGGTACTCCGGTGTTCGACGAGGCCGTGCGGCATGCCATGCCGGATCCTGGCGTCGAAACCGATGCGCCGACGCGTCACGCGGACCGCGAGCATCGGCATGGCGCCGATGCACCAGCCGCGCCGGCATTCGATGCCCCGATCGACTTTGCGCCTTGGGAAGACATCGTCAGCCCGCCGGTTTCCAGGCTCGGCGCGCCGCATGAAAGCCCGATTGCCGCACCACCGTCGGACGCGGATGAGTCGGTGGCCGCGAGCGCAGCGGTCGGTACGCCTTCGGCCGCTGTCACGTCGACCGTGAGCGCCACGGGCCGCACCGTCGATGCGAAGGATGCGGCAACGGCCGCCGGAATTGCCGGCCAGGTCCAATCGCAAGCTCCGGCGCTTGCCGATACCGCCGTATCGGTCGTCGCTGAAGAACACGCGCACGCGACGCAGGATGTCGTGAAGCCGGTCCAGCCGGTCACGCCGCCTCCCCTCTCCGCTTCGTCGATCGCGGCAACGCCGACGCAGCCGCGTGCCGATGCAGTGCCCGTCGCAGCAGCGACGACGGCAGCCTCGGCCGCGTCGAACACGGCACCGGCCGGCGCCGTGACGGGAACGGTCTGGCACGCGGCAGCAAAGCACGGTAGCGAAACCGCTCCGTTGCCTGCAGGCATGCAACGCGCCACGCCACCGGCACCGGCGGCGGCGGCGGCGGCGGCGGCAACGGTGACACCGGCCGCCGCGGCCATGCAACCTGCGTCCGTCGACGCCGCTGCCTCCTCCGCATCATGGTCGAAGCCGTTGTCCGCTGAGCCCTTCGCTGGTGCGCAGACGACCTCGGCAGCTGACGCGTCGTCGCCCGTCGGCAGCGCATCCGGTTCTGCCGCGCCGGTGCCCGCGAACACGCCGAACAGCACGCCTGTCGCCGCAGCGCCTGCGTTTGCCGGCATGACAACGGCACAACCTTTTGCGGCCGCGCAAAACGCAGCGGCTGCGGCTTCCGCCCTGACGTCTGCGGCGGGCGCTTCCGGCCCGGCCACCGCGCAGCCTTTCGCATCCGCGCCGACCGTGGCAGCCGCCACGGCGCCTGCATCTACTGGCACGTCCTTCAGCGCAACCGGATCGCAACCTGTGCAACGCACGCCGGTGTCGCCTGCCGCCGCGTCTTTCGCCTCGTCGGGCAGCGCATTGGCCGCAGCGTCGACCGCATCGGCGACGCCTTCGGCAGCATCGACCACCCGCATGCCTGACGGTTCGGCATTCGGTGTGCCGGCCGCGACGACTGGAGCGACGCAGACGACAACCGGCGCCGCGCCTGTCGCTGCCACTGCCATCGCCCCGACACCGTCTTCCGGCGCACTCGCCCCGATGAACACGGTCGCCGTTGCCGCGCCCGCCGCGTTCGGCGCCACGCCTGCCGCGACAAATGGCGCGCCAGCCTCCTTCGCCGCTGCCCCGGCCGCGACGGCACCGGCCGCGTCGCCGACTTCCGCGCCCCCGTCGGTCTCGGCATTGCCGACCTACTCCGTGCCGGGCGGATCCGTCGACACGGCGACACCGGCGCAATCCATCGCGTCCGCACCGCTGCCGCAGGCCCCGTCGTTCACGACCCCGCCGGCTCCCGCCGCTGCGCCGGCGAGTTGGTCGATGTCCGACATCGGCACGACGCCCACGACAACCGGCATCACGATCCCGGCCGCCACGACCGTGCCGCTTCCGACCGCAACGCCTCCCGCGGCCACCGTGCCGCCGGCACCGGCGGAATCGGGCGCCCCGGCCGCCGACGCATCGGCCGCGCCCGCGCGCCAGCCGCGCCCGAACGCGTTCGAATTCCACGCACCCGCGTCGTTCAACGTGGAGTTGCCGACGCTCGACCTGCTCGAGCCCGCGTCCGACGACGTCGAAACGATCACCGAGGAACACCTCGCGCAGACGGCCCAGGTCATCGAGCAGCGCCTGCAGGAGTTCAAGGTGCCGGTGACGGTGGTCGGCGCATCGGCCGGCCCGGTGATCACGCGCTTCGAGATCGAACCCGCGCTCGGCGTGCGCGGCAGCCAGATCGTCGGCCTGATGAAGGACCTGTCGCGCGGCCTCGGCCTCACGTCGATCCGCGTCGTCGAGACGATTCCCGGCAAGACCTGCATGGGCCTCGAGCTACCGAACGCGAAACGCCAGATGATCCGCCTGTCGGAAATCCTCGAGTCGCGCCAGTACCAGCATTCGGCGTCGCAGCTGACGATCGCGATGGGCAAGGACATCACCGGCCACCCGGTCGTCACCGATCTCGCGAAGGCGCCGCACATGCTGGTCGCCGGCACGACGGGTTCGGGCAAGTCGGTCGCGATCAACGCGATGATCCTGTCGCTGCTGTACAAGGCGACGCCCGAGGACGTGCGGCTGATCATGATCGATCCGAAGATGCTCGAGCTGTCGGTCTACGAAGGCATCCCGCACCTGCTCGCGCCGGTCGTCACCGACATGAAGCTCGCGGCGAACGCACTGAACTGGTGCGTCGGTGAAATGGAGAAACGCTACCGGCTGATGTCGGCCGTCGGCGTGCGCAATCTCGCGGGCTTCAACCAGAAGATCCGCGACGCGGAGGCGAAGGAAAAGAAGATCGGCAACCCGTTCTCGCTGACGCCCGACGATCCCGAGCCGCTGTCGAAGCTGCCGCTGATCGTCGTCGTGATCGACGAGCTGGCCGACCTGATGATGGTCGCCGGCAAGAAGATCGAGGAGCTGATCGCCCGTCTCGCGCAAAAGGCGCGCGCGGCCGGCATCCACCTGATCCTCGCGACCCAGCGCCCGTCCGTCGACGTGATCACCGGCCTCATCAAGGCGAACATCCCGACGCGCGTCGCATTCCAGGTGTCGTCGAAGATCGACTCGCGCACGATCCTCGACCAGATGGGTGCCGAATCGCTGCTCGGCCAGGGCGACATGCTGTTCCTGCCGCCGGGCACGGGCTACCCGCAGCGCGTGCACGGCGCGTTCGTCGCGGACGAGGAAGTGCACCGGATCGTCGAATACCTGAAGCAGTTCGGCGAGCCGCAGTACGAGGAAGGAATTCTCGACGGCCCGGCCGCCGACGGTGCGACGCAGGACCTGTTCGGCGAAGCGCCGGATGCGGAAGCCGATCCGCTGTACGACGAAGCGGTCGCGTTCGTCGTGCGCACGCGGCGCGCGTCGATCTCGTCGGTGCAGCGCCAGTTGCGCATCGGCTACAACCGCGCCGCGCGCCTCGTCGAGCAGATGGAGGCGGCCGGACTGGTGTCGCCGATGGGCATCAACGGCAGCCGCGAGGTGCTCGTGCCGGCGGCGGCCGACTGAGCATGGCGGCAGCACGGCCGCCGACGATCGATCCGGGCGCCCCGCGCAAGCGGCCGCCCGGACGAACAAGGGCGCTGCCTCGGCAGCGCCCTTTTTTGATGGACGGCGATTTACAGCGCCGCCGGCACCAGCTTGAAGTCGACCGGGCTGCCGACCACGACCTTCTGCGGATTCGCGCCGAGCTGCCCCGTTTGGACGTCGCGGCTGAACACGTAGAACGTGTCGCTGTCCTGGTTGCCGACGATCAGCCACTTGCCGGTCGGATCGATCAGGAATTCACGCGGCGTCCTGCCGAGGCTCGACTGGCGCCCGACGGTCTTCAGCCGGCCGTCGGCCTGGTTCACCGCGTAGATCACGATTTCGTTCACGTCGCCGCGATTGCTCGCGTACAGGAAGCGGCCGTCCGGCGACAGGTGGAGCGCGCCGCCGCCGACCTTGCCCTTGAAGCCCGGCACCGTCATCGGCAGCGTCTCGACCGGCGTCAGCTTGCCGTCGCGGTAGCCGAACACCTCGACCGACGCGTTGAGTTCGCTCGTCACGTACGCGAACCGGCCGTCGGCGCCGAATACCATGTGACGCGGGCCGGAGCCGGCCTTCACCGGCGTGTAGCGCGTGTCGGTCGGGCTGATCAGCCCGCGGCTGCCGTCCACCGTGTAGCGGTAGCCGTAGAGCTTGTCCGCGCCGAGGTCCTGCACGAACAGGTAGCGGCCGTCGGGGGAGAACACTGTCGAGTGCACGTGCGCGCCATCCTGGCGCCCCTTCACGGGCCCCGTGCCCTCGTGATGCACCGTCAGCACGGCCGGGCCGGCCGCGCCGCCGTCGCGGATCGGGAACACGGCGAAGCTGCCGCCCGGATCGGCCGCGACCGAGTAGTTGGCCGTGACGAGGTACTTGCCGTCCGGTGACAGCGCGAGATAGCAAGGATCGTTCCCTTCCGACGACACGCGGTCGATGAACGTGAGCGCCCCCGTCTTCGGATCGAAGCCGAACGCGCTGATGCCGCCGCGCTGCGCGGCTGGCCCGTTGTCGCCGGGCAGTTCGTTGACCGCGTAGACGGTGCGACCGTCGCGGCTCGGCAACAGGTAGGACGGATTCACGGTCTTCGCCGACGACACGGGCGCGATGCTGCCCGTTTTCGTATCGAAGCGGTACACGTAGATCCCGTCGCTGCCGTGCCCCGTATAGGTGCCGACGAGCAGGTTGTAGACGCCGTCGGCCGGTGCCGGCGATTGTTGTGCGAAGGCGTGGGTCGCGGACAAGGAAAGCACGAGCGCGAAACCTTTCATCCAGTGAGCGAACCTAAGCGGGAACCCTCGTGTCGAAGCGCGCGCGTCACGCTCGCGTAAACGGTTGGGCATTGAATCCTCCTTGCATCGAGTCGCTTCAAGTGTTGAGATAGGACGAAACGCCGGCCGTTCATGCGCTCCGCCGCCCGGGCGAGTATACGGGGCGCGACGCCGGCGCGTGAAGCCCGGGCGCCGCAGCCCTGCATCGTGAACTCGAATATCCAAGGACCGCTTGCCCATGCCCGCCCTGATCGAAGACTACGCCCTCGTCGGCGACGGCCACACTGCCGCGCTGATCTCGAAAGACGGCTCCGTCGACTGGCTGTGCTGGCCCCGCTTCGATTCGGGCGCCTGTTTCGCGGCGCTGGTCGGCACGCCCGAGCACGGCCGCTGGCTGCTCGCGCCGGCCGCCGACGCCGCGATCACGCACACGACGCGCCGCTATCGCGGCGACACGCTGATCCTCGAAACCGACTACGAAAGCGCCGACGGCGCGGTCACCGTGATCGACTTCATGCCGCCCGGCAACGGCTGGTCCGAACTGGTGCGGATCGTCGTCGGCCGCCACGGCACGATGAAGATGCGCATGGAACTGGTGTTGCGCTTCGACTACGGTTTCTCGATCCCGTGGGTCACGCAGCTGACGCGCGAGGACGGCATGAAGGCGATCGCCGGCCCCGATACCGTCGTGCTGCGCACGCCGGTGCCGCTCACCGGCAAGAACCTCCATACGCTCGCGGAATTCACGGTGAGCGCCGACGAACGTGTGCCGTTTTCGCTCAGCTATGCGGCGTCGCACCTGCGGCTGCCGCCCGCGCGCGATCCGCTGTCGATGCTCGCGCGCACCGAGAACTACTGGCTCGAATGGTCGGGCCGCTGCCAGGTGCAGGGCCGCTACGCGGCCGCCGTGCGCCGTTCGCTGATCACGCTGAAGGCGCTCGCGTACGAGCCGACCGGCGGCATCGTCGCGGCGCCGACCACGTCGCTGCCCGAGAAGATCGGCGGCAACCGCAACTGGGACTACCGCTACTGCTGGCTGCGCGACGCGACGATCACGCTGCTCGCGCTGATGCGCGGCGGCTATTACGACGAGGCGCGCGCGTGGCGCACGTGGCTCGGCCGCGTGATGGCCGGCTCGCCCGAGCAGATCCAGATCATGTACGGGATCGCGGGCGAGCGCCGGCTGCCGGAAATGGAGCTCGACTGGCTGCCCGGCTACCAGGATTCGAAACCGGTGCGCGTCGGCAACGGCGCCGCGAACCAGCTCCAGCTCGACGTGTTCGGCGAAGTGATGGCCGCGCTGCACCTCGCGCGCGTGGGCGGCCTGCAGGCCGACGACACGGTGTGGTCCGTCCAGTGCTCGCTGCTCGACCATCTCGAGAAGATCTGGCGGGAACCCGACGAGGGCATCTGGGAGACGCGCGGCGGCCGCCGCCACTTCACGTTCTCGAAGGTGATGGCGTGGGTCGCGTTCGACCGCGCGATCAAGTCGGCGGAGATGTTCCGGCTGCCCGCGTCGCTCGACCGCTGGCGCGCGCTGCGCGACCGGATCCACGCGGACGTGTGCGACAACGCATGGCATGAAGGCAAACAGGCGTTTGCCCAGAGCTACGGCAGCGACGAGCTCGACGCGAGCGTGCTGCTGCTGCCGCTGCTCGGCTTCCTGCCGCCGGAAGACCCGCGCATCGTCGGCACGGTCGACGCGATCGAGCGGGAATTGCTGCACGACGGCCTCGTGATGCGCTACCGCACGACCGAGTACGACGACGGCCTGCCGCCGGGCGAAGGCACGTTCCTCGCGTGCAGCTTCTGGCTGGTCGACAACTACGCGCTGCTCGGCCGGATCGACGACGCGCACCGGCTGTTCAGCCGGCTGCTCGCGCTGTCGAACGACCTCGGGCTGCTCGCCGAGGAATACGATCCGGTCGATGGCCGGCTCGTCGGCAATTTCCCGCAGGCGTTCTCGCACGTGGCGCTCGTGCATACCGCGATGAACCTGATGCACCACGAAGAAGCGATGGCGCGCGCGGCCGGCCAGCCGGCGCCGGCCGTGGCGACGGGGCGCTGACCGGGGGTGGAGCGGCTTCTTCAGAGATCGTCAATTCGCAAACGTTTGATGAAAAATCGGAAAAATGTTGCATTGCAACATTGATCGTTGTCCGATATGATCGACTCGATTGTCCGGCCGCACTGCAACATGGCCGGTCGCTGACCCACACGGCACGCCGCGACGCCACACGCCCCTGCGCACCGTCCCCCAAGCGGGAGTAGTCTGCATGCTTTACCAACTGCACGAATTCCAGCGGGCGATGCTGAGCCCGCTCACGGCCTGGGCCCAGGCCGCCTCCAAGTCGTTCGCCAATCCGTCCAGCCCGTTCTCGCTGATGCCCGGCGCGCCGCGGATGGCCGCCGCGTACGAACTGATGTACCGGCTCGGCAAGGATTACGAGAAGCCCGAATTCAACATTCACCAGATCGTCAAGGACGGCCACAACATCCCGATCGTCGAGCAGACGATCATCGAGAAGCCGTTCTGCCGGCTGCTGCGTTTCAAGCGCTATTCGGACGACGCCGATGCCGTCACGCAGCTGAAGGACGAGCCGGTCGTGCTGGTCTGCGCGCCGCTGTCGGGCCACCACTCGACGCTGCTGCGCGACACCGTGCGCACGCTGCTGCAGGATCACAAGGTGTACATCACCGACTGGATCGATGCGCGGATGGTGCCGGTCGAGGTCGGCCCGTTCCACCTGCACGACTACATCGCGTACATCCAGGAATTCATCCGCCACATCGGCGCGCGCAACCTGCACGTGATCTCCGTGTGCCAGCCGACCGTGCCGGTGCTCGCGGCAATCTCGCTGATGGCGAGCCGCGGCGAGGACACGCCGCTCACGATGACGATGATGGGCGGCCCGATCGACGCGCGCCGCAGCCCGACGTCGGTGAATTCGCTGGCTACGCAACACTCGACCGCGTGGTTCGAGAACAACGTGATCCACACGGTGCCCGCGAACTATCCGGGCGAAGGCCGCCACGTGTATCCGGGCTTCCTGCAGCACACGGGCTTCGTCGCGATGAACCCGGAACGTCACGCGCAATCGCACTGGGACTTCTACCAGAGCCTGCTGCGCGGCGACGAGGACGACGCCGAGGCGCACCGCCGCTTCTACGACGAGTACAACGCGGTGCTCGACATGGCGGCCGAGTACTACCTCGAGACGATCCGCGTCGTGTTCCAGGAATTCCGGCTCGCGGAAGGCACGTGGGATGTCGCAGGCGAGCGCGTGCGTCCGCAGGACATCAAGCACACCGCGCTGATGACGATCGAGGGTGAACTCGACGACATCTCGGGCAGCGGCCAGACGCACGTCGCGCATGAGCTGTGCACGGGCATCCCGCAGGACGACCGCCGCAGCCTGACCGCCGAGAAGTGCGGTCACTACGGGATCTTTTCGGGCCGCCGCTGGCGCACGATCATCTATCCGCAGTTGCGCGACTTCATCCGCGAGCATGCGCCGGAACCGAAGAACGGCACGACGAAGTTGCCTCCCGATGCACAGGACGCGACCACGATCGGCGCCGTGCCGGCCGCCACGCCGCAGCCTGAAACGACGGCGCGCGCCACCGCCGCGAAGCGCACTCGCCCGAAAGCGCCGGCCGTGACGGTCGCACCCGCCAGGACGGCCGTCGCGAAGGCCGCACCTGCCGCGAAACGCGCAGGCAGCACGCGCGCCAAGCCCGCGCGGGCGCGCAAGGCCGCCTGACGCACCGCGTCCCGACGCAAAAACGCCGCCGGTGCTTGCGCACGGCGGCGTTTTTTTATCCGGCGGTCGCGCTCGCGGCGACTCATCGATTCATCGACGCGTCGGTTCATCGGCGCGTCGGTTCGACGGTTCGTCGACTCAGCGCCGCAGCAGATACGCGAGCAGCAACTCGGTGTTCATCCTGACCATCTCCGCGCGCTCGTCGGCTTCGCTGAAGTCGCGGCCGAGCGTCGCGGCGAGCGTGAAGCGGTTCGACACGATGTAATAGCCGAGCCCCGACAGCGTCACGTAGAAGCGCAGCGGATCGACGTCGCTGCGGAACAGCCCGGCTTTCTGGCCGCGCATCAGCACGTTGCCGAGCTTCGCGACGATCGGCGACATCATCTCGCGGATCCGCGTCGACTTGTGCAGGTAGCGCGCTTCGTGCAGGTTCTCGTTGTTGATGAGCCGCAGCAGCTCGGGATGATCGCGGTAGTAGTCCCACACGAAATGCGCGAGCCGCGTGACGGCCTCGACGGGCGCCACGCCATCCAGGTCGAGCACGCGCTCGGCCTCGGTCAGCGCGGAGAACGCGTGTTCGAGCACGGCCGTAAACAGCTGCTCCTTGCTGCCGAAGTAGTAATAGAGCATGCGCTCGTTGGTCTCGGCCCGGCGCGCGATCTGGTCGACACGTGCGCCGAACAGCCCTCCACCCGCGAACTCTTCGGCTGCCGCCATCAGGATGCGGCGGCGTGTACCTTCAGGATCTCTTTTGATTTTTGGCTGATTCATGGTGGCGTTTTGCTATGTGAGCCGCGTGATCCTGATCCGGACCGGCACCCCCACCGCCTCGGCGCCGGCTGCCCTGGAACGAGCGCGCCGCATGCGGCCGCCCTCCTGCTGAGCCCCTGCAAAAAAGCGGTTCGATTATGCGCACAGACAGCGTCCAGCGCAATGCGGGAAATCGGCGATAATCAAGGTTTGGCAAACCTTTCCGGCCGCGCCAGACGCGGCCGAGAGCCATTCGGCGCTGCTGCGCCCGTTGTCACCGTGACTGATTCCAAGACCCTCGCGGATCGCATCGAAGATCTGCTTCCCCAGACGCAATGCACGAAGTGCGGCTATAACGGCTGCCGTCCGTACGCCGAAGCGATCGCCGCCGGCGACGCGAACTACAACCAGTGCCCGCCCGGCGGCGCCGAAGGCATCGCACGCCTCGCGCGCCTGCTCGGCAAGCCCGTGATCCCGCTGAATCCCGTCAACGGCGCCGAGCATCCGCGCGCCGTCGCGTTCATCGACGAAAGCCTGTGCATCGGCTGCACGCTGTGCATGCAGGCGTGCCCGGTCGACGCGATCATCGGCGCACCGAAACAGATGCACACGATCGTCGAATCGCTGTGCACGGGCTGCGACCTGTGCGTACCGCCCTGCCCGGTCGACTGCATCGCGATGGTCCCCGTGACCGACGAGCGCACCGGCTGGGACGCGTGGTCGCAGGAACAGGCGGACGCCGCGCGCGAGCGCCACGACCGCCGGCTCGCGCGCCAGCGTCGCGAACGCGAGGCCGCCGAGGCGCGCGCCGCCGCCCGCCGCGCGGCCAGCGCCGGCGCCGGCGCGGCCAAGGCTGCGCCGGCCGCGGAACAGCCGGGCGCACCGGGCGCTGCCCCGGCCGACGACGCCGACGCGAAGAAGCGCGCGATCATCGCCGCCGCGCTCGAACGCGCACGCAAGAAGAAGGAAGAACTGTCCGGGCAAGGCGCCGGGCCGAAGAACACCGAAGGCGTGAGCGCGGCCGTGCAGGCGCAGATCGACGCGGCCGAAGCCCGCCGCAAGCGGCTCGCCGAACAGCAGGCGCAGCGCGACGCCGAGGCCGCCGGCGACACCCGCGACGATCCGAACCACGACGACCGGAACGGCCCGTCCGCGCCGCCCGACAAGAACCGTCCATGAACGCCACGAAACGACACGCGATCTACGAAACGCTGCAAAGCCTCAATCCGCATCCGACCACCGAGCTCGAATACACGACGCCGTTCGAGTTGCTGATCGCGGTGATGCTGTCCGCGCAGGCGACCGACGTGTCGGTCAACAAGGCGATGCGCAAGATGTTCCCGGTCGCGAACACCCCGCGACAAATCGTCGCGCTCGGTGAAGAAGGCGTCGCCGACTACATCAAGACGATCGGCCTGTACCGCACCAAGGCCAAGAACGTGATCGCGACGTGCAACATCCTGCTCGAGCGCTACGACGGCGAGGTGCCGGCCGATCGCGAAGCGCTCGAGAGCCTGCCAGGCGTCGGCCGCAAGACCGCGAACGTCGTGCTGAACACTGCGTTCGGCCAGCCGACGATCGCGGTCGACACGCACATCTTCCGCGTCGCGAACCGCACGGGGCTCGCGCCGGGCAAGGACGTGCGGGCCGTGGAGGCCGCGCTCGAGAAGTTCACGCCGAAGGAATTCCTGCAGGACGCGCATCACTGGCTGATCCTGCACGGACGCTATGTGTGCAAGGCGCGCAAGCCCGAATGCTGGCACTGCGTGATCGAGCCGCTGTGCGAATTCCGGCCGAAGACGCCGCCGCCGAACGAGTGAGCGTCAGCCGCGGCTGACGCACTGCACGCGGCCGCTCGTGCCGCTCGTGCGCGCGGGCAGCGCGCGGCACGACCAGCGGACGCCATTGCGGCGCCCGCGGCTTGTCCCTGCCCTGCTATGCGTTGGACGTCGCCGTCGCGTCGTCGGCCGCCGCGCCGCCCGCGCGCACGAGCGCGAGCACGGCCGCGAGGATCGCGACGCCGCCGATCCACTGCAACGGCGACAGCGCCTCGCCGAACAGCAGCGCCGCGAGCGCGACCGTCACGACCGGCTCGAGCGTCGACAGCATCGACGTGCGCGCGGCCCCCAGCCGCTCGAGCCCGGCGAAGAACGCGAGCATCGCGGCGACCGTCGACACCAAGGCGATCGCGAGCATCGACGCCCAGCCGGCAGCCGTCGCCGGCCAGCGCGGCGGCGCACCGAACGCCGCGGTCCGCACGATCGCGATCGCGACGAGCGTCGCGGTCGCCGACAGGCAGATGACGGCGGTCGTCGCGAGCGGATCGACGCCGCGCGTCGCCTTCGTGCCGCCGACGATGTACAGCGAATAGATCACCGCGGCGGCCAGCGCGAGCGCGATGCCGAGCGGCTCGCCGTGGCCGCCGCCGACCATCAGCGCGGAGCCCGCGACGCAGAGCACGAGCGCGACCGCCTTCGCGCGCGTGAGGCGCTCGCCGAGCCACCATGCGGCCAGCAGCGTGACAAAGGCCGGATACAGGTACAGCAGCAATGCGACGAGGCTCGCCTGCGCATGCTGGAGCGCACTGAAATAGCAGAACGACTGCCCGACGTAGCCGAGCGCCCCCATCGCCACGAGCGGCGCGAGCGTGCGGCCGCGCGGCCATGCGACGCGGCGGTGCCGCGCGATCGCGGCAAGGATCGCGCCGCCGATCGCGAAGCGCACGATCAGCAGCCCGAGCACGTCGACGCCGGCCGCATACGCATAGCGGCCGAAGATCGCCATCGCGCCGAAGGCGGCGGCGGACAACGCGACATAGAGCGCGCCCTGTAGCGCGGCGGACGATGAGCGGACGGTGGCGGACATGATGGAGCGGTGCGAGCGCGACGACGGGAATCGTCGGAGTGTAGCGGCGCGGCGGCCGGCAGCCTAGCCCGCGCTTACCCGTTGCGCGGCGGCCGGCGCCGCGCCGGCCCGCACCTATCGGCCCGATGCCCGATGCCCGATCTCCCGATCTCCCGATATGCCTGATATGCCTGATATGCCTGATGTGCCCGATGCATCCGCTGCGCGCCGCAAGCGCCCCGCCGGCCCCACCCGCCGCCAGCGCCGCGCGCCGACCCGGCGTACAATGCGCGACGCGGCATGACGCCGCCCGAATCACGACGTTTCCCCACCATGTTCAATCCGAGTCGCGACGAAGTCCGTCGCTTTTTCACCGAGACCTGGCGCAAGCAGCGCGCCGGCGAGATCCTGACGCCGCTGGAAGCGATGGCAGCCGACTGGATCGTCGAGCATCCGGAATACCACGACGACCTCGCGGACGCCGACGGCGCCGCCGCGCGCAACTACACGCCCGAGGAAGGCCGCACGAACCCGTTCCTGCATCTGTCGATGCACCTCGCGATCAGCGAGCAGCTGTCGATCGACCAGCCGCCCGGCATTCGCGCCGCGCACGACAAGCTGGCCGCGAAGCTCGACTCGACCCACGAGGCGCAGCACATGATCATGGAGTGCCTCGGCGAGACGATCTGGGAAGCGCAGCGCACCGGCACGCCGCCCGATACGGACGCGTACCTGCAGCGCATCCTGCGCCGCGCGTCGCGCGACTGAGCGCCGCGGACAAAAAAATACCCCGCCGCGGCGGGGTATTCCGGCTGCACGGACCGGCAAGGTCCGGCGCGCTTACTTCTTGAAGACGAGATCCGTCTCTTTAAGCGACTCGATGTAGGCCGCGATGTCCTTCATGTCGCTGACCGACAGGTTCTGCACCTGCGCCTGCATGATCGCGTTGTTGCGACCGAGCAGCGGGTTCGTCAGCCCCATCTGGTACTGGCGCATCGCCCACACGAGGTAGTCGGCGTGCTGGCCCGCGAGGCGCGGATATTCTGCGTTGATCGGCTTGTTCAGCTGCGCGCCGTGGCAGGCCGCGCAGTTGTGCGACTCGACCAGCTCCTTGCCCTTCGTGGTGTCCGCCGCATGCGCGGTACCGATCGCGAGGCCGGCCGCCAGTGCAACCGCCGCCGTCTTGAATGCGTTGTTCATGAATGCTCCTGTCCCGCCGGTCAGATCGGCGGCGCGCGCTTTACTTGTAGGGATTGTCCTTCGTGTCGGCCTTCTGGACGGCGTAGTAAGCCGCCAGATCCGCGATGTCCTGGTCCGTCAGCGAACCGGCGATCGCGTTCATCGACGGGAAGTGACGATCTTTCTTGCGGTAGGCCTTCAGCGCGTTCTCGAGGTATTGCTGGTTCTGGCCGCCGAGGACGGGCACCCGGTAGACCTCCGGATACGCCGCGCGGTAATCCTGGATGCCGTGGCAACCGATACACATGGCGGCCTTGCTTGCCCCGTCCTTCGGGTTGCCGACCACACCGGCCGCCTGCGCGCTGCCCGCGAGCGCCACGAGCGCTGCGACAACGACGTGTTTGCCGACGAATTTGTTCATAGCTCTTGTAACCTAGCTTGAGGGGAAACTGGCGCCGAAGCGGCAACGGCCCGCGCCGTTTTGCTTGTCGGTCGCCACGCAGGCCAAAAAAAACGGCCAGATTGTACCGCGTCGGCGGGGAATGCGTCCATACGGCGCCCCGGTCCGCCCCGCCGCAGCCCCGCAACGATACGCGGCCCCGGCCCAACCGGACAGCCCTTCTGACTTATACTGGGTTTTTTTGCGACCAGGAAAGAGCGCCGCCATGCGTTTCGAAGGATCCTCGCACTACGTCGCCACCGACGACCTGAAGCTCGCGGTCAATGCCGCGCTGACGCTGCAGCGCCCGCTGCTGATCAAGGGCGAGCCCGGCACCGGCAAGACCATGCTCGCCGAGGAAGTGGCGGCCGCGCTCGACATGCCGCTGCTGCAGTGGCACATCAAGTCGACGACGAAGGCGCAGCAGGGCCTGTACGAATACGACGCCGTGTCGCGGCTGCGCGACTCGCAGCTCGGCGACGCGCGCGTGAAGGACATCGCGAACTACATCGTGAAGGGCGTGCTGTGGCAGGCGTTCGACGCCGAGCACCCGAGCGTGCTGCTGATCGACGAGATCGACAAGGCCGACATCGAATTCCCGAACGACCTGCTGCGCGAGCTCGACCGGATGGAATTCCACGTGTACGAGACGCGCGAGACCGTGCGCGCGAAGCACCGCCCGCTCGTGATCATCACGTCGAACAACGAGAAGGAGCTGCCCGACGCATTCCTGCGCCGCTGCTTCTTCCACTACATCCAGTTTCCCGATCCGTCGACGATGCAGCAGATCGTCGCGGTCCACTTCCCGGACATCCGCGAGGAACTGCTGCGCGCGGCGCTCGAGAGCTTCTTCGAGCTGCGCGCCGTGTCGGGGCTGAAGAAGAAGCCGTCGACGTCCGAGCTGCTCGACTGGCTGAAGCTGCTGCTCGCCGAGAACATCCCGGCCGACGCGCTGCGCGGCGTCGACGCGAAGCAGATCGTGCCGCCGCTCGCGGGCGCGCTGCTGAAGAACGAGCAGGATCTGAGCCTGCTCGAGCGGCTCGTCTACATGAACCGGCACAACCGGTAACCCACCCGCGAAGGCCCGGCCATGCTGCTCAATTTCTTCTACGCGCTGCGCGCAGCCAAGCTGCCCGTCTCGGTGAAGGAATACCTGACGCTGCTCGAATCGCTGAAGGCCGGGCTGATCTCGCCGTCGATCGACGCGTTCTACTTCCTCGCGCGGATGACGCTCGTCAAGGACGAGCAGTACTTCGACAAGTTCGACCAGGCGTTCGGCGCGTATTTCCACGGCGTGTCCGCCCTGCCTTCCGAGGCGTTCGACGTTCCGCTCGACTGGCTCGAGAAACGCCTCGAGCGCGAGCTGTCGCCGGAGGAAAAGGCGCAGATCGAAGCGATGGGCGGCCTCGACAAGCTGATGGAGCGCCTGAAGGAACTGCTCGACGAGCAGAAGGAACGCCACGAAGGCGGCAACAAGTGGATCGGCACCGGCGGCACGTCGCCGTTCGGGCACGGCGGCTACAACCCCGAAGGCATGCGCATCGGCGGCCCGTCGAACGGCAACCGCACCGCGGTCAAGGTGTGGGAAGCGCGCGCCTATCGCGACTACGACGATTCCGTCGAGATCGGCACGCGCAACATCAAGGTCGCGCTGCGGCGCCTGCGCCGCTTCGCGCGCGAAGGCGCGGCCGAGGAGCTCGACCTGCCCGGCACGATCCGCAGCACGGCCGCGAACGCCGGCTGGCTCGACCTGCGGATGGTGCCCGAGCGCCACAACAACGTGAAGGTGCTGATGCTGCTCGACGTCGGCGGCTCGATGGACGACCACATCAAGCGCACCGAGGAGCTGTTCTCGGCCGCGAAGGCCGAGTTCAAGCACCTGGAGTTCTACTACTTCCACAACTGCGTGTACGACCACCTGTGGAAGAACAACCGCCGCCGCCACGCGGAGCGCACCGCGACGTGGGACGTGCTGCACAAGTTCACGCCCGACTACAAGCTGATCTTCGTCGGCGACGCGACGATGAGCCCGTACGAGGTGCTGCAACCCGGCGGCTCGGTCGAATACAACAATCCGGAAGCCGGCGCCGTCTGGCTGCGCCGCCTCGCCGACCAGTTCCCCCACCATGCCTGGCTGAACCCGGAGCCCGAGCGGCTATGGGAATACCGGCAATCGGTCTCGATCATTCGCGACGTGCTCGGTCAGCGCATGTACCCGCTCACGCTCGCGGGCCTCGAAACCGCGATGCGCGCACTCAGCAAGTAACGAACCCACCCTGCAGACACGAAGGCCGCGTCCAGGCGGCCTCCCCCGGAGATAGCATGAACCCTTCGCCCACCGAGAGCGCTGGCCGCGCCGGCGGCCGCCGCTTTTTCACCGATACGTCCGTCTCGGCGCTCGTCGCCGGCTTCGTCGCGATGATGACGGGCTACACGAGCTCGCTCGTGCTGATGTTCCAGGCCGGCCGCGCCGCGCACCTGACCGACGCGCAGATCTCGTCGTGGATCTGGGCGCTGTCGATCGGCATGGCGCTGACGACGATCGGCCTGTCGCTGCGCTTTCGCGCGCCCGTCGTGGTCGCGTGGTCGACGCCCGGCGCCGCGCTGCTGATCGCGTCGCTGCCCGGCGTACCGTATCCCGAAGCCATCGGCGCGTTCGTCGTGTGCGCACTGCTGCTGACCGCGGTCGGCCTGAGCGGGCTGTTCGACACGCTGATGCGGCGCATTCCGGCCGGCATCGCTGCCGCCCTGCTCGCGGGCATCCTGTTCGAGATCGGCATCGAGATCTTCCGCGCCGCGCAGTTCCAGACCGCGCTCGTGCTCGCGATGTTCTTCACCTACCTGATCGTCAAGCGGCTCGCGCCGCGCTACGCGATCGTCACGACGCTGCTCGTCGGCACCGTGGCGGCCGGCGGCCTCGGGCTGCTCGACTTCAGCCGCTTCCACATCGCGCTCGCGCAACCCGTGTTCACGATGCCCGCGTTCTCGATCGCGTCGATCGTCAGCATCGGCATTCCGCTGTTCGTCGTCGCGATGGCGTCGCAGAACGTGCCGGGCATCGCGGTGCTGCGCGCGGACGGCTATTCGACCCCGTCGTCGCCGCTGATCGCGTCCACCGGCCTCGCGTCGCTGCTGCTCGCGCCGTTCGGCTCGCACGGCGTGAACCTCGCGGCGATCACCGCGGCGATCTGCACGGGCCCCGAAGCGCACGAGGATCACGCGAAGCGCTACACGGCCGCCGTGTGGTGCGGCACGTTCTACCTGATCGCCGGGATCTTCGGCGCGACGATCGCCGCGCTGTTCGCGGCACTGCCGAAGGCGCTCGTCGTGTCGGTCGCCGCGCTCGCGCTGTTCGGCTCGATCATGAGCGGGCTCGCGAACGCGATGCAGGACGTGAAGCAGCGCGAAGCCGCGCTCGTCACGTTCATGGTCACCGCGTCGGGTCTGACGCTGTTGTCGATCGGCTCGGCGTTCTGGGGCCTCGTCGCGGGGATCGTCACGCAGGTGATCCTGAACGCGCGTCGCCCCGCGTGATGCGGCGCGACGCCCGCCACGGCAGGCGCCGGACCCGCCAAAACGTGCCCGACACGAATCGGGCCTAAAATGATGGATCGAAGGCGGCGCCCGGCGCCGCCTCGCTTCGCCGCCGCGCTCGCGCGGCCCGTGAGAACCCGGCGCGCCGCGCCCTTCTTCCGAATCGCCATGACTACCGCACTCGACCAGCTGAAGCAGTACACGACCGTCGTCGCCGACACGGGCGATTTCCAGCAGCTTGCGCAATACAAGCCGCAGGATGCGACCACGAACCCGTCGCTGATCCTGAAGGCCGTCCAGAAGGACGCGTACAAGCCGATCCTCGAGAAAACCGTCCGCGATCATCGCAACGAAAGCACCGATTTCATCATCGACCGCCTGCTGATCGCATTCGGCACCGAGATCCTGAAGCTGATTCCGGGCCGCGTGTCGACCGAGGTCGATGCGCGCCTGTCGTTCGACACGCAGCGCTCGATCGACAAGGGTCGCGAACTCATCGCACTGTACGAGGCCGCCGGCGTCGGCCGCGAGCGCATCCTGATCAAGCTCGCGTCGACGTGGGAAGGCATTCGCGCGGCCGAGGTGCTGCAGAAGGAAGGGATCAAGTGCAACATGACCCTGCTTTTCTCGCTCGTGCAGGCCGCCGCGTGCGCGGAAGCCGGCGCGCAACTGATCTCGCCGTTCGTCGGCCGCATCTACGACTGGTACAAGAAGCAGGCCGGCGCCGACTGGGATGAAGCGAAGAACGGCGGTGCGAACGATCCGGGCGTGCAGTCGGTGCGCCGCATCTACACCTACTACAAGACGTTCGGCTACAACACCGAAGTGATGGGCGCGAGCTTCCGCACGACGAGCCAGATCACCGAGCTCGCGGGCTGCGACCTGCTGACGATCAGCCCCGATTTGCTGCAGAAGCTGCACGACAGCACCGAAACGGTGGCGCGCAAGCTGTCGCCGGACGCGCTGCAGGACAAGCCGACCGAGCGCGTCGCGATCGACGAGGCGTCGTTCCGCTTCCAGCTGAACGACGAAGCGATGGCGACCGAAAAGCTGTCCGAAGGCATCCGCGTGTTCGCCGCCGATGCGGTGAAGCTCGAAAAGCTGATCGACGGGCTGCGCTGAACCACGCCGCACCTGACGTGACGGCCGGCAGTTGAACTGTCAGCAACCCTGACAACAGCCGTCAGCAGCGTGACGAACGGCCGCGAACCGCGTGTTCGCGGCCGTTTTTATTTTTCATTCCATCGTCAGACGCGCGCACTACAATCCACGTCACGAGTGCGCCGGCCGCATCCCGGCGTGCTCTTCCCGGTCAATCTTGGAAGTACCCGCGCCGGCACCGACACGCCGGCCCGGTCAACAGGAGACAACGATGCAAGTCCAACCGTATCTGACGTTCTACGGCCGCGCGGAAGAGGCCCTTCAGTTCTACGAAAAGGCGCTCGGCGCGAAGACGATGTTCAAGATGCGCTTCAAGGATGCGCCGCCGAATCCCGAACACGCGATCACGCCCGAGATGGCCGACAAGGTGATGCATGCGAGCTTCACGATCGGCGACTCGATGATCATGTGCTCGGACGGCGACTGCAGCCAGCCGGCCGGCGCCGCGCATGCCGGCTATTCGCTGTCGCTGAACCCGGCGACGGTCGAGGAAGGCCAGAAGTTGTTCAATGCGCTCGCCGACGGCGGCGAAGTGACGATGCCGTTCGGCAAGACATTCTGGGCGCTCGGCTTCGGGATGGCGAAGGACCGTTTCGGCGTGCACTGGATGGTCAACGTCGAAGACCTGTCGCAACGCGAGGATCTCGTGAAACGCGCGCAGGGCTGACACCCGCGAAAACGCCCGCCACTTCGCAGTGACGGGCGTCGTTGCCGCTGCGCGATGCGCGGCCCGCGACACGCGGCCGCGCCGCCCGCATCAACCCTCGACGACGTCGAGATAGTCCTCCGGCCGCGTGCGATCCTCCGCATGCGCCATGCCCATCGCGCGCACCAGCACGCTCACCGCCACCGCCACCACCAGGTTCACGACCAGCGACCACACGGCCGCGTAGCCGGGAATCGCGAGGCCGAACAGGTGGATCGTGAAGATCGAGCTCGCGAGCTTCAGCGACACCGCCATCCACGTGCCGCACACGATGCCTGCCGCCCAGCCGGCCAGCAGGCCGCGATGGTCGAGCAGCCGCGTGTAAAGGCCGAGCACGATCGCGGGCAGCGTCTGGATGATCCAGATCCCGCCGAGCAGCTGCAGCTGGATCGCATAGGTGAGCGGCAGCCCGAGGATGAACGCGACCGCGCCGACCTTCACGATCAGCGACGTGAGCTTCGCGACGTGCGTCTCCTGGTCGTGCGTCATGTCGCGGTTGATGAACTCGCGGTGGATGTTGCGCGTATAGAGGTTCGCGGCCGCGATCGACATGATCGCCGCCGGCACCAGCGCGCCGATGCCGATCGCCGCGAACGCGACGCCGACGAACCACGACGGGAAATACTCGAGGAACAGCGCGGGCACCGCGAAGTTCGGGCCGAACGCCTTGAAGTACGGCGCGTACTGCGGCATGTCCTTCACGCCCGCTGCAAGCGCCATGTAGCCGAGCAGCGCGAGCAGGCCGAGCACGAACGAGTACGCGGGCAGCATCGCCATGTTGCGGCGGATCGAGTTGCCGGACGACGACGACAGGATCGCCGTGACCGAGTGCGGATACAGGAACAGCGCGAGCGCCGAGCCGATCGCGAGCGTCACGTACGCGCTGTAGCCGTTCAGGCTCGCCGCGTCCGGCGCCTTCAGCAGCAGCTTCGCGGGCGGCACGCTCGCGAAGATGTGGCCGAAGCCGCCGAGCTTCGCCGGGATCACGATGACCGCCGCGGCGATCGTGATGTAGATCAGGATGTCCTTCACGATCGCGATCATCGCGGGCGCGCGCAGCCCCGACGTGTACGTGTACGCGGCGAGGATCGCGAACGCGATGATCAGCGGCAGGTCGCCGACGAAGCCCGTCGTGTCGAAGCCGAGCGCGCCGATCACGACTTCGATGCCGACGAGCTGCAGCGCGATGTAGGGCATCGTCGCGAGGATGCCCGTCACCGCGATCGCGAGCGCGAGCATCCGGCTGCCGTAGCGTGCGTTCACGAAGTCGGCGGCCGTCACGTAGCCGTGACGCTTCGCGATGCTCCACAGCTTCGGGAACACGACGAACGCGAACGGGTAGATCAGGATCGTGTACGGCAGCGCGAAGAAGCCCATCGCGCCGGCGCCGAACACGAGCGCGGGCACCGCGACGAACGTATAGGCCGTGTAGAGGTCGCCGCCGAGCAGGAACCACGTGACGATCGTGCCGAAGCGGCGGCCGCCGAGGCCCCATTCGTCGAGATGGGCGAGATCGCCGCGCCGCCAGTTGGCGGCCAGGAAACCGATGATCGTGACACCGATGAACAGGAGCACGAAAACGAAGGTCGCGCCGAGATTCATCGCGCACCTCCCTGCGGGCCGCTCGCCTTCCACGCGTTCTTGGTCTTGAAATAGACGAACGCGGTAATCACCGCGCTAATGAAGACCCAAAGGAGCTGGTACCAGTAGAAGAACGGAAATCCGAACCATTGCGGTTCGATCTTGCTGTACGACGGTACCCACACCATCGCGATCAGCGGTAGTACCAGCAGCCAGAGCCAGCGCTTGGCGGCCCGATTGGCGTCGGCATCGTGAGCCATGACGTCTCCTCATCTTTCCCGGTTATCGATCTTGTCAAGCGGGTGCGGCGGCGAGAGGAGCGGCAAAACGGGTAAGCTGCGGCTCCCCTGGCTTCGCGCCAGTATAGGAGCCGCGAACGCGCGGTCAAGCGGGGGCGAACCCGAGGTGATCCGCCCCCAGTCATGCGGTTGCACCGGCATGCGGCCGGCGCATGAGCGTCAGATCGCGAACGAGGATTCGCGTGCGCCGATCGTTTCTTTCAAAGCTTTCACCCACTTGCGCGCGGGCAGCTTCAGCGTGTCCTCGATCAGTTTCGCGCGGGCTTCCAGCTGCGCGAACGACACGTCGAGCGCGGGGCCCGAGAACGCGATCGCGATCCGGTTGCCGTCGTGCACTTCGGGCAGCGCGATCACGCGATGGTCGAACGCCGCGTTCAGGTGCTTCATGTTGCGCACGAAGCTCGGATGGTCGCCGAACAGGTTGATCGTCGCGATGCCCGCGTCGGCGAGGCAGCCGCGCACCGCGCGATAGAACGCGACGCTGTCGAGCACCGGGCCGCGTGCGGTCGCGTCGTACAGGTCGATCTGCAGTGCGCCCGTCGTGCCGCGGTTGGCCGGATCGTTGACGAAGTCCCACGCGTCGGCTTCGTGCACGACGAGGCGTGCGTCGTCGGGCGGCAGCGCGAACATCGTGCGTGCGGCGACGATCACGGCCGGGTTCAGTTCGACGGCCTCGACCTTCGCGTGCGGCAGGAAGCGGTGCGAGAACTTCGTCAGCGCGCCGGTGCCGAGCCCGAGCTGGACGATCCGCTCGGGCGTTTCGAGGAACAGCAGCCACGCCATCATCTGCTGCGCGTATTCGAGCTCGATGGCGAGCGGCTTCGAAATCCGCATCGCGCCCTGCACCCATTCGGTACCGAAGTGCAGGAAGCGCACGCCGCGCTCTTCCGAGAACGTGACGGGCGCGAAGCGCGGCTTGCGCGGTGCGTCGAGGACGGGCACGTCGTCGTGTTCGTCGATCTCCGGGCGGCGCTTCACGCGCGGCGGCTGGAGCTGTTCGGAGCCGTTGTAGGCGGACGGCTTGCGTTTTTTGAACGCGCGCGCCTCGGCGGACGCGCGCTTGATCAGTCGGGTCATGATTGAATCTCGCTGGGTGACGCTGGATGAGCGGACGAGAGGATAGCATTGGTGGCGGTGGGAACCGTACCGAACGCCTGGTGATGCACGACTTCGACTTCACCGCGCCGTTGGCGCTACGCCGCGTTCATTGATCGAAGGAGGACGCATGACCTCGAACGGCAAGAAGATCTGGTTTCCCGCGAAGCGCAACGGCTGGGGATGGGGTTTGCCTGTCGCATGGCAAGGTTGGGTCGTGCTGCTGCTGTTCGCGACCGGGATCATCGCGAGCGCGTGGCTGGTGCCGCCGCACCAATCGCCGATCGCATACGGTGCCTGCATCGTGGTACTGGTCGCGCTGCTGACTGCCGTTTGCTGGCTCAAGGGCGAGAAGCCCGGGTGGCGATGGGGCAAGGACGATTGATCGTCCGGCGCGACACGCACGCACGTACGATCGCCGTTCTTCGGCAACGAACAACCCGCTTCCCGCCGTCATCGCCCCAAATCGATCGCCCTCTGTCGAACGGCTGAATTGCCCCGGCCTCCCCGCGACGCAAAGATGTGAAGGAACGGCCATCGGCCGGAAGATCACGCGCGCGCTCGCCTTCGTCAACACGCACCGCGGTGCCGCCGGCATCGCCCGTCGGCGTTCACCTCCAGCCTGCCCCGCCCTCACACCGCATGCGAACGGTCGCACCGGGTTCCTGCGCGCACCTTGAAAATATACCCAAATAGGGATAAATTCATCGATGGATCCGTACATCAAACCGCTGTACTGGCTCGGTTCGGCGCGCAAGGACCTCAAAGCGATGCCCGAAGCCGTGCAGGACACGTTCGGTTATGCGCTCTATCTGGCGCAGACCGGACGCAAGCACGAGCAGGCGAAACCGTTGCGAGGGTTCGGATCGGCCGGCGTGCTCGAGATCGTGGAATCGGAAGACAACGGCACGTACCGCGCCGTCTACACGGTGAAGCTCGGGAGCAGCGTCTACGTGCTGCACTGCTTCCAGAAGAAATCATCGTGCGGCATCGCGACGCCGAAGCCGGACGGCGATCTCGTCCGCGCACGCCTGAAAGCAGCCGAAGCACACGCACAAGGAGCAAGACGATGATCGAAATCGAACCGGGCAGCGGGAACGTCTACGCTGATCTGGGCATGCGCGATGCCGACGAAATGCGCGTGAAGGCTCAACTCGCCGCCAAGATCGCGGAGATCATCAAGGCACGCAAATGGACGCAGCAGCAGGCGGCCCGGTTGCTCGGCATGACGCAGCCGAAGCTGTCGAACATGCTGCGCGGGCAGTTTCGCGGCGTGAGCGAAACGAAGATGCTCGAATGTCTGGCGAAGCTCGGACGCGACGTGCAGATCGTCGTCGGGCCTGACCGTCAGTCCGAAGTCGAAGGGCACATCGAAGTCGTATTCGCCGCCTGACGGCAACGTCGTGCCGATGTTCCGGATTGCAGGGCGAGCGACGCGATCGCGTACTGCTGCGTCGCGACGCTCCTCTCCTGGCATCCTTGGTATGTCGATCGGGAGGATCGATGGATCGCCGCCATTTCCTCAAGTCGTCGACCTTTTTCACGGTTGCGGCAGCCACCGGTACGCTCGTCGTTCCGCTGTCGGCCCGATCTGCCGGCACCGCGCGCAAGGGCAGGTATCGGTTCCCGCAAGGCGTCGCCAGCGGTGATCCGCGCGATCGCTCCGTCGTGTTCTGGACGCGCTGCGTGCCCGTCGCCGAGAACGCGCGGCACCGCGCGAAAGGCGTCGCGCACACGATCCCGTTACGACTCGAAGTATCGACGCGGCCGGATTTCTCGACGCTCGTCGCCAGCGTCCCGTTGGGAGCACGCGCCACCTATGACTTCACCGTGCGCGCGAAGGTAACGCAGCTCGCACCGAATCTCACGTACCACTACCGGTTCGTCGCCGGCGGCGACGTGAGTGCCACCGGCGTCGCGCGCACGGCTCCGGATGCCGACGAGGCCAACCACCGCGTTCGCTTCGCATGGCTCACCTGCCAGGACTGGAGCATCAATCACTGGCAAGCCATGCGCCTGCTGGCAGCCGAAAGCGATCTCGATTTCGTCGTGCATGTGGGCGATTACATCTATGAGACGGTTGGGGCCTCGAGACCCGGCACGGTCGAGGCGGCGCACCCGCCGCTGCGCCTGCCTGACGGAAAGCCGCTCGCCGATGGCCGCGTGTATGCCGATACGCTCGAAGACTATCGGACGCTCTATCGCACTTATCGTACCGACGCGCGCTTGCAGACGCTGCACCAGCGCCTGCCGATGATCGCGATATGGGACGACCACGAATTTTCCGACGACTGCTGGCAGGATCACCAGGTCTACACCAACGAGGAAAGGCAGGAGACGCAGCGCCGCCGCAACGCCAGTCGCGCGTGGGCGGAGTACATGCCGGTGGACTGGAGCGACGTGCGCTTCGAACCGGACAATCCGTCGTACACCAACATTCGTATCTATCGCGAATTTCGCTTCGGCACGCTGATGCATCTCGTGATGACGGACGAGCGGCTGTATCGCGACGACCATGTCGTCAGCGAGGCGTCTGTCGCGCGTACACGCGGGCACGACCCGGTCAACGGCGACGACGCAGCCGGCTCGCGCTACTTCGTCAACCAGGGTGTGCTGCAGCGCCTGGAGGCGCAGGCTGCCGCGCAGCTTGGTCGCGCGCCGTCGATGCTCGGCCCGGAGCAGACGCAATGGTGGAAGGCCACGATGAAAGGTTCGCCCGCGACCTGGAAGGTGTGGGGCAACGAGGTGATGTTGAACCGTCTGTGGGCCGTGATGCCAGGCGCGCCGCAGACACCGGCAGCACGCCTCGTGGTCGATTGCGACGCATGGGACGGCTATCCGGCGCACAAGCACGAACTGCTCTCATACCTGAACGAGCAGGGAATCCGCAACGTCGTCGCGATCAGCGGGGACCTGCATGCGTTTCAGTGCGGCGTCGTGCGGGACGACCCCGACCCTGCAAAAGGCACGCCCGTGGCCGTCGACTTCGTCTGCGCAGGCATCAGCAGCGCGTCCTTCTATTCCTACCTGAAAGCCGCATGGAGCGGCACGCCGTTTGCATCGCTGGCCTCCACCCCGGCCAAACTCGACACCTTCCTGACGACGAACAACCCCGATCTGCGCCACGCCGACCACGACGCACAGGGCTATGCGTCAGCCACCGTCACGCCGGAGCTTTTTTGCGTGGTGTTCAACAAAGTAAGGCCGCTGAACCCGGACGGCACCGCGCCCGCGGAGGCCCTGCTCGACCGCACGCTCCTGACCGTGCCCAAGGACTCGGTCGAGGTGCGCGTCGAGCGCTTCTAGGGTCACGCTTCAGAGATGGCGCATGCTGGCGCTGCCATTTTGTTCAGTTTGACATCGGCGTCGATCAGACAGCATGCTGCTGTCGCACCTGCATTTTCTTTCGACGTGACCTGATACGCCGTAACGTCATCGAAGCCTGCCAACATCCGTTCCGGCCATACCGGCTCCATCACACGGGATTTCGTAATCATGAGTCACATCCACTTCATCGGCGGGGAAAAAGGCGGCGTCGGCAAATCGCTCGCCGCCCGTGTGCTGGCCCAGTATTTCATCGATCGGAGCGTGCCCTTCATGGGCTTCGATACCGACCGATCGCACGGCGCGCTACTGCGGTTCTATGCCGATTTTGCCGCGCCTGCCGTGCTCGACCAGCATGACAGCCTCGATCCGGTCATGGAATCGGCGCTCGAAGATCCGCAGCGGCGCATACTGGTCGACCTCGCGGCCCAGACGCGGCAGTCGCTCGCAAGATGGCTCGACGATTCGGACGTGCTGGATTTTGCCGAAGAACACGGCCTCACGTTGACGTGGTGGCACGTGATGGACACCGGACGCGATTCGGTCGATCTGCTGCGGCATTGGCTCGACGAATTCGGTGGACGCATCAGGCTGGTGCTGGTACTGAATGAAGTCCGCGGCGATCGCTTCGAGATTCTGGAGGCGTCCGGCGAACGCGAGCGGGCCGAGGCCCTCGGCGCCAGCGTGATTACGCTGCGCCGCCTGCCCGACACGACGATGCAGAAGATCGATCGTCAAAGCGCGAGCTTCTGGGCGGCGGTCAATCATCCCGACCGCGCCGCCACGGGGCTCGGCTTGCTGGAGCGGCAGCGCGTCAAGGTCTGGCTGCATCGTACTTATGAGGAGCTGGGTACGCTCGCGTTGTAGTGCGGGCCCCTGCGACGGCGCGGAGGGTGCGGCGCGTTGCCGGAATGGCTCATACACGGAAACCTGGAGGTTGCGATGGCCGATCACGACAGACTGCATCCACTCCGTCCGTTCCTGAAGAATTGGGTTTGGGAGCACGGCCGAATCGGGACGCGCTATCTCGACTGCGTCGATGGCGAAATCAAGTTCGATGCAGGCAAGAAATCGCATTTCGCTGCCGAGAAATATATCTACGTGCCGCTGGGCATGAACACTGACGACGACGCATCCGCGGAGGGTCCTGCGATCCACGAGGAAGGACTTGCCCGCTTTTTGCGGGCTGCGCAACTAGGCACGCCAGGGGAAGCCGGTTCTGTAGCGGAGGTTCAGCGCGCGGTGCAGGACTGCGTGGAGATCGGCCTGTTCAGCGCGTATCAACGGGAGGCTCGACAGGCGTTTGCCCGCTACGCGCAGGAAGCCATGTTCGACGACGAGATCCGCGCGGCGGTTGTCGACGACATCCGTCGAATTTACGTCGCCATGCGAGAGCAGCTGGCGCTGTACGATTTCAGTGTGCTCTACGGCTTGCCCACGCCGCTGCTGATCAGCGACACACCGTTCATCGACTGGCGCGTGAGCGCCAGTCCGGCACTTCCGTTCGTATCGCTTCCGCTGGGACCTTACTGCCTGCTGGTAGGCGCGCCGTCGGGCAGGAGTAGCCGAATCGGCCCGGTGGTCTGGAAGGCCGCTGCCGCGATGGGTCCGTTGAAGGACCACAACCGCCGGATCGAGGAGCACGCACGTCTGTGGCTGGTGGCGACCACCGACGACCAACTCGTCGCTGCACAAGGTCGCATTGCCGCGGCCAGGGGCGCCAGGCACCTGCCGCCGCCCACCTGATACCGCTTCACCGGATACTCGGAATCCGGCGCGCCTCAGGTGCGAAGGGCGCGCCAGAGCACCAGTTTCTGTTCGAACGACAACGTCGCATTCGCCGGACTCGACGAAGGCAACACGAGCGTTTCATAACCCGCCGCGCCGATCACATCGGCAAACCGCCCTGCCGTCTTGCCGTTGAAGCAGACTTTCTTCAGCAACGGCGCATGCTCGCGCAACGAAGCAAAGTCGTTCGGCTTCGCATTCCGGATCGCCGAATCGAGACTGCCTTTGCGATGGCATGCATCGAGCACGTCCCAGATGCCGATGCCGTGCGCAAGCACGCGTTCGAGCCGCGCGTCATACACGAGTTCGTGCAGCCCGGGTTCGCCGAGCACCGCACCGAGCAACCGCCAGAACTGGTTGCGCGGATGCGCGTAGTACTGCGCGGCATCGAGCGACGCCTCGCCCGGAAAGCTGCCGAGAATCATCGTATGCGTATGCGGCCCGACGACCGGCGGAAAGCCTTGCAGCATCACGCTGCTCCGCGCGGTCCGACGGAGCGCGGCCCGTCGCCGTGCGCATCGAGATGGCGCCACAGCGCGGGCAACATGCATTCGGTGACCATCAGCGGCTTGCCGCGCCGCTGGAACACCGAGCGCCGCGCGGCGAACGCATGCGGCGCGCGCACGCCCGCGCCGAGCGCATGGCTCGCGAGCGCATACAGCGGATGACCTGCGATCACGCGCCGGCTGACGAGCGCGGAGCGCTCGACCTGCGGATCGCTGTACAGCAGCTCCGCGAGCGGCCGCGTGCGCAGCCGCCGCATCGCCTGCCACACGCCCTTGCTGGCCGCGAGCGGCGCGATGCTGTGCGCGGCGACGTACGGCGTGCCGTCGACCGACAGGATCACCTCGCGAACCCACATCGGCGCGCGCGGCGCACTGTCGAGCGCGTCCGGCTCGTCGAACCACGGACAGTCGACGGCCTCGCGCGTCACGCGCACGCTCACGCTGCCAAGCCGCGCGAGATGCGCGGTCAGCGAACCGCCGCGCGTGAGCCAGTCGCGCTGGTCGAGCGTGCAGCCGGGCCGGGGCGTGTCGCGCCAGCCCGCCCGTGCGCCGTCGAATCGCATTCGCGTGTTCACGCGGTGCGCGACAGCAGCAGCGCGTTGGTCCGCTTCACGAAGCTCGCCGGATCGTCGAGCATCCCGCCTTCGGCCAGCAACGCCTGGTCGAACAGCAGATGGCACCAGTCGCCGAAGTTGGCGCTATCGGCGTTCAGCTGCTTCACCAGCGCATGCTCCGGATTGATTTCGAGGATCGGCTGCATCGCCGGCGCGTTCTGGCCGGCCGCCTTCAGCATCCGCTGCAGATAGCCGCTCATGTCGTTGTCGTCGGCGACGAGGCACGACGGCGAATCGGTCAGGCGGAACGTGACGCGCACTTCCTTCACCTTGTCGCCGAGCGCTTCCTTCATCTTCTCGACGACCGGCTTGATTGCCTCGCCCGCCTGCTCCTGCGCCTTCTTTTCCTCGTCGTTCAGCTCGCCGAGGTCGAGATCGCCGCGCGCCACGCTCGCGAGCGGCTTGCCGTCGAACTCGTGCAGGAACGACAGCATCCATTCGTCGACGCGATCGGTCAGCAGCAGCACCTCGACACCCTTCTTGCGGAACACCTCCAGGTGCGGGCTGTTCTTCGCGGCCTGCCACGTATCGGCGGTCACGTAGTAGATCTTGCTCTGCTCGGGCTTCATGCGCGACACGTAGTCGGCGAGCGACACGTCCTGCGCGTTGGTGTCGCCGTGCGTCGACGCGAAGCGCAGCAGCTTCGCGATGCGCTCGCGGTTCGCGTGATCCTCGCCAAGGCCTTCCTTCAGCACCTGGCCGAACGCGCTCCAGAACGTCTTGTACTTCTCCTTGCCGGCATCCTCTTCCGCGTTCGCGAGCTCCTCGAGCATCGACAGCGCGCGCTTGGTCACGCCTTCGCGGATCGCCTTCACGTCACGGCTTTCCTGCAGGATTTCACGCGATACGTTGAGCGGCAGGTCGGCCGAATCGACGACGCCCTTCACGAAGCGCAGGTATTGCGGCAACAGCTGCTCGGCGTCGTCCATGATGAACACGCGCTTCACGTACAGCTTCAGGCCGCCGCGGTAGTCGCGGTTCCACAGGTCGAACGGCGCGTGCGCCGGCACGAACAGCAGCTGCGTGTATTCGCTGCGGCCCTCGACGCGGTTGTGGGTCCACGTGAGCGGATCCTGGTGGTCGTGCGCGATGTGCTGGTAGAACTGCGTGTACTGTTCGTCGGTGACGTCGCTCTTCGAACGCGTCCACAGTGCGCTCGCCTGGTTGACCGTCTCGTCCTCGTCCTTCAGGACCATCTCGCCCTTTTCCTGATCCCACTCTTCCTTCTGCATCAGGATCGGCAGCGCGATGTGATCGGAATACTTCTGGATGATCGACTTCAGGCGGTGCGACGACAGCAGCTCGTCCTCGCCTTCGCGCAGGTGCAGCGTGATCTTCGTGCCGCGCTGCGCGCGCTCGATCGCGTCGATCGTGAAATCGCCCTCGCCCGCGCTTTCCCAGCGCACGGCTTCGTTCGCCGGCAGGCCGGCGCGGCGCGTCTCGACGGTGATCCTGTCCGCGACGATGAAGCCCGAGTAGAAGCCGACGCCGAACTGGCCGATCAGCGCCGCATCCTTCTGCTGGTCGCCGGACAGCTTCGTGAAGAATTCCTTGGTGCCCGAACGCGCGATCGTGCCGAGGTTCGCGATCGCCTCGTCGCGGCTCATGCCGATGCCGTTGTCCTCGATCGTGATCGTGCGTACCGCCTTGTCGAAGCCGATGCGGATGCGCAGGTTCGGATCGTTCTCGTACAGCGCGTTGTCCGCGAGCCCTTCGAAACGCAGCTTGTCGGCCGCGTCGGACGCGTTCGACACCAGTTCGCGCAGGAAGATTTCCTTGTTGCTGTAGAGCGAATGAATCATCAGGTGGAGGAGTTGCTTGACCTCTGCCTGAAAGCTCATCGTTTCGTGTGCCATGGATGCTGTTTCCTCTTACTTGAACTTGAATGGTGTAGCGCGGGTGCGCCGGCGCGCGATGCCGGCGGGCCCGTCAAGGACGACCGCCTGGCGCAGGCGGTTTGCGCGGGTATCTGGGGACGGGCGAGCGCATTTCAAGGGCGGCGTGCCGCCCGGCGTCACGACGCGCGCCGCGCCGCCGATTCGATATAGCGCGCGAGAAACCCCGGCAGCGCCGGATCGCCGCAGTTCGCGACATTGAAGCGCGTCCATGTCGACGACGACTGCTGCGGCGAGAACAGGCTCCCCGGCGTCAGCAGGAAGCCTTCCTCGTGCGCGGCGGCCGCGAGCGCATCCGAATCGACGCCCGTGTCGGCCCACAGGAACATCCCGGCCGCCGGCATCGTGAAGAGCCGCAGCCCGGTACGCTCGAGCATGCGCGCGGTCTTGTCGCGCACGCCGTCGAGCCGCGCGCGCAGCCGCTCGACGTGGCGCCGGTAGTGCCCTTCGGTCAGGATCTTGTACAACACGCGCTCGTTGAGCTCCGGCGTCGTCATCCCGACCAGCATCTTCTGGTCGGTGACCGCCTTCGCGATCTCCGGCGCGCAGGCGACATAGCCGACCCGCAAATTCGCCGCGAGCGTCTTCGAATAGCTGCCCAGGTAGATCACGCGCTTCAACTGGTCGAGGCTCGCGAGCCGCGTGGCCGAATAGCTCGGCGGGCACAGGTCGCCGTACACGTCGTCCTCGACGACGAGGAAATCGTACGCCTCCGCGAGCTTCAGGATCCGGAACGCCTGCGCGGCCGACAGCGACGTGCCGGTCGGGTTCTGCAGCACCGAATTGATCACGAGCATCTTCGGCCGCCACATCTGCACGAGCGTTTCCAGCGCGTCGAGATCGGGGCCGTCCGGCGTATAGGGCATCCCGACCAGTTGCGCGCCCTGCGACGCGAAGCGGCCGAACATCTGGAACCACGCGGGATCGCCGACGATCACCGCATCGCCGGGACGCACGTAGATCCGCGAGATCAGGTCGATCGCCTGCGTGATGCCCGACACCAGCACGAGCTGCTCGGGCTTCGCGCCGATCTCGACTTCCGCGAGCCGCGTCTGCAGCTGCTGGCGCAGCGGCAGGAAACCCTGCGCGGTGCCGAAACCGAGCATCTGCGCGCCGGACTGGCGCCCGAGCGCGCGCAGCGCACCGGTGATCAGCTCGCCGTCGAGCCAGCGGCCCGGCAGGTAGCCGAGACCCGGCCCTTTTTCCGGGCTGGCGGTATGCAGCATGTTGCGCAGCAGCCAGACCACGTCGATCGTGTTGTGCACCGGCGCGGCCTCGGCCACGCGCACCACGTTGTCGGCCGGCAGCGGGCCGGTGGCCGTGCGCTCGCGCACGTAAAAGCCCGAGCCGCGCCGCGAGTCGAGGTAGCCCTGCGCGACGAGCCGTTCGTACGCTTCCACCACGGTGAAGCGCGACACGCTCTTGTCGAGCGCGAGCTTGCGGATCGACGGCATCCGCATGCCGGGCCGGAACACGCGTTCGTCGATGCGGCGCCGCGCCCACTGGACGAGCTGGTCGACGAGCGTGAGCGTGGCCGTATCGTGCGGCGCGGGAATCTGGGCGAGTGGGACGGTGGACATGGGCGGCGGCTCCAACTGTACCGAAGGCTATCGCGCCGATTGTACCGTTACTGTGCCGGTGCCGACGATTACAGTTGACCGGAATGGCGATCGTGCGGCCGCCGTTCCGGCCCTGCCGTATGCGGCGCAGCCCCGTCCGGCCTGCATTCGCGGCCGGACACCGGTCGGCCGCCCAACCGTCCCGCGCGTCGCCCGCCCACCATGACACTTTCGCTTCCCGACCGACGTTCATGCCAGCCCGCTCCCTGACCCTCGACCATCTCGTGATCGCCGCGCGTACGCTCGACGAAGGCGTGCGCCACGTCGCCGACGCGCTCGGCATCGAACCGGCCGGCGGCGGCCGCCATCCGCTGATGCGCACCCACAACGCGCTGTTCGGCGCGTGGGGCGGGCTGTACCTCGAAGTGATCGCGATCGATCCCGACGCGCCCATGGCAGGCGACGACGCCACGCCGCCGCGCGCGCGGCTGTTCGGCCTCGACGATCCGGCGATGCACGCGCGGCTCGCGCAGGGCCCGTTCCTCGCGCACTGGGTCGCGCGCGTCGACCGCCCGCGCCGGCTCGCGCTGTGGCAAAGCCAGTACCCGACGCGCATCGCACCGGTCGTCGCGATGCGGCGCGGCGACCTGAGCTGGGGCCTCACGGTGCCCGACGACGGCGCGTTCCCCGCATGGCAAGGCGCCGGCGACGGCCTCGTGCCGTCGCTGATCCAGTGGGACAGCCCGCGCCATCCGGCCGAATCGCTGCCGGACAACGGCGTCGCGCTGAAGGCGCTCAAGGGCGTCCACCCGCGTGCGGATGCCGTCCGCGAGCAGCTCGACTGGCTCGGCGCCGGCCATCTGCTCGACCTCGACACCGGCGACGGCCCGCCGGCGCTCGTCGCCGAATTCGACACGCCGCAGGGCGCACGCACGCTGCGCTGACCGCCCCGGCGCCCTTTCGATTACCCGAACCCTGCAATACGGAGACACCCAGTCCATGAATTCGCGCGAAACCCGGGGCATGCTGCTCGGCCTCATCGGCGTGATGATCTTCAGCCTCACGCTGCCGATGACGCGTATCGTCGTCTCCGAACTCAACCCGCTGCTGAACGGGCTCGGCCGCGCGCTCGCCGCGTCGGTGCCGGCCGGCCTGCTGCTGTGGTGGCGCCGCGAACGGCTGCCGACCCGCGCGCAACTGAAAAGCCTCGCGGTCGTGTCGGCCGGCGTGATCATCGCGTATCCGGTGTTCTCCGCGTGGGCGATGAAGACCGTGCCGGCGTCGCACGGCGCGGTCGTCAACGGCCTGCAGCCGCTGTTCGTCGCGCTGTACGCGGCGTGGCTGTCGCATGAACGGCCGTCGAAGGCGTTCTGGGCCAGTGCGCTGGCCGGCAGCGCGCTGGTGATCGCGTTCGCGCTGCGCGACGGCGGCGGGACGGTGCAGGCCGGCGACGCGCTGATGCTCGTCGCGGTCGGCATCGGCGCGCTCGGCTATGCGGAAGGCGCGCGCCTCGCGCGCCAGATCGGCGGCTGGCAGGTGATCTGCTGGGCGCTCGTCGTGTCCGCGCCGTTCCTCGTGCTGCCGGTCGGCTGGCTCGCATGGACGCAGCACGCCGCGCACCCTGCCCCGCTCGCGCTGCGCACGTGGCTCGCGTTCGGCTACGTGACCCTCTTTTCGCAATTCATCGGCTTTTTCGCGTGGTACGCGGGGCTCGCCATGGGCGGCATCGCGCGCGTCGGCCAGGTGCAACTGCTGCAGATCTTCTTCACGATCGCCTTTTCCGCGCTGCTGTTCGGCGAAACGGTGATGCCGTCGACCTGGCTGTTCGCGGCCGCCGTGATCGCGACCGTGATGCTCGGCCGGCGCTCGGCGGTGGCCACGGCCCCGCGTCCCGCTCGCGCCGGTTGATGAGGTGCGCCATAATGTCCGTTTTGCCTGAACGGTTTTGCCCACCCGGCCGCGACGGCCCGATCGCGCTCCCGCACGCCCACCCGGCTGCGTCGACGCAATCTGCCTGACCGACCTTTCTTGACTGACCACGATATCCGAACGAGGAGACTATGAATCCGAGCGACCTGCATCCGCCGCACTGGCAGCTTTCCGAACGCGCCCGCAAGCTGACGAGCTCTGCGATCCGCGAGATCCTGAAGGTCACGGAACGCCCCGAGGTCATCTCGTTCGCAGGCGGCCTGCCCGCTCCCGCGACGTTCCCGGCCGAGCGCATGCGCGCCGCGGCCGACCGCGTGCTGCGCGATGCGCCCGCCGCCGCACTCCAGTACAGCGCGACCGAAGGCTACCTGCCGCTGCGCGAATGGATCGCCGAGCGCTACAGCGTGCGCGTGTCGCAGGTGCTGATCACGACCGGCTCGCAGCAGGCGCTCGACCTGCTCGGCAAGGCGCTGATCGATCCGGACAGCCCGATCCTCGTCGAAACCCCGACCTACCTCGGCGCGCTGCAGTCGTTCTCGCTGTACGAGCCGCGCTACGTGCAGGTGCCGACCGACGAGCAGGGCCTGCTGCCCGAAGGCCTCACGCCCGCGCTCACGCAAGGCGCGCGCCTGCTGTACGCGCAGCCGAACTTCCAGAACCCGACCGGCCGCCGCCTGCCCGTCGAGCGCCGCCGCGCGCTCGCCGCGTTCGCGCAGTCGAGCCCGTTCCCGGTGCTGGAAGACGACCCGTACGGCGCACTGAACTACCAGGGCGAGCCGCTGCCGACGATGCTGTCGATGGCGCCCGACCATATCGTGCACCTCGGCACGTTCTCGAAGGTGCTCGCGCCGGGCCTGCGGATCGGCTACATCATTGCCCCCGAGGAACTCCACTTCAAGCTCGTGCAGGCCAAGCAGGCCACCGACCTGCACACGCCGACGCTCACGCAGCGCATCGCGCACGAAGTGATCAAGGACGGCTTCCTCGACGAGCACATCCCGACGATCCGCCAGCTGTACGGCGCGCAATGCGAGGCGATGCTCGCGTCGCTCGCGCGCCACATGCCGGAAGGCGTCACGTGGAACCGCCCGGACGGCGGCATGTTCATCTGGGTGAACCTGCCCGCGCAGATCGACAGCATGAAGCTGCTCGAGGCCGCGGTCGCCAACCACGTCGCCTTCGTGCCGGGCGCGCCGTTCTTCGCGAACGACCCGCAGCAGAACACGCTGCGCCTGTCGTTCGTGACGGTGCCGCCGGAGAAGATCGAGGAAGGCGTCGCGCGCCTCGGCAAGCTGCTGCGCGAGCGTCTCTGATCCGCTTTTTCCCTGTCACGACTCTCTACGATCCACGAGGAATCGAATCCATGGCTAACGTCTACGACAAGCTGAAGTCGCTCGGCATCGAGCTCCCGACCGCCGGCGCACCGGCCGCCGCCTACGTGATGAGCGCGCAAAGCGGCAACACGGTCTACCTGTCGGGCCACATTGCGAAGAAGGACGGCAAGGTCTGGGCCGGCAAGCTCGGCGCGGACCTGCAGACGGAAGACGGCAAGGCGGCTGCGCGCGCGATCGCGATCGACCTGCTCGCGACGCTGCACGCGCACACGGGCGACCTGAACAAGGTCACGCGCATCGTGAAGCTGATGAGCCTCGTCAACTCGACGCTCGACTTCACCGAACAGCACGTCGTGACGAACGGTGCGTCGGAACTGATCGCCGAGGTGTTCGGCGACGCCGGCAAGCACGCGCGTTCGGCGTTCGGCGTCGCGCAGATTCCGCTCGGCGCGTGCGTCGAGATCGAACTGATCGCCGAAGTCGCGTAACGGGGGCATCGAGGTGACCGGTCGTCTCGTCCGCTTCAAGCAGGTCGACGTGTTCACGTCGGTGCTGTTCAAGGGCAACCCGCTCGCCGTGGTGTTCGACGCCGACTCGCTCGGCGACGACGCCATGCTCGCGATCGCCCGCTGGACGAACCTGTCGGAAACCACGTTCGTCTGCACGCCGACCGATCCGGGCGCCGACTACCGCGTGCGGATCTTCACGACGGCGGGCGAGCTGCCGTTCGCCGGCCACCCGACGCTCGGCACCGCGCATGCGTTCCTGGAAAGCGGCGCGCGGCCGCGCACGCCGGGCCGGCTGGTCCAGCAATGCGGGGTCGGCCTGGTCGAACTGCGCGAACAGGCCGATGGCTGGGCATTTGCCGCGCCGCCGGCACGGTTCACGCCGCTCGACCGTTCGGACTACCCGGCACTGGTGGCCGCGTTGCGCAGCGACGCGATCGACCTGGAAGCCGAGCCGTGCGCGATCGACAATGGCGCGCCGTGGCTGGTCGTGCGGCTGAAGTCGGCCGACGCGTGCATCGGGCTGGCGCCCGATCCGGCCGCGCTGGAGGCGCTCACGCGCCGCTACGGCACGGACGGCCTCGCGGTCTACGCGCCGCATGCCGAAGGCGGTCCCGCGACCTTCGAAATCCGCTGCCTGATGACGGGCGGCGACTTCGGCTTCGGCGAGGACCCGGTCACCGGCAGCGCAAACGCCGCGCTGGCCGGGCTGCTGACGCGGCAGGGACGCCGCCCCGGCCAGTCGTATACGGCCCGCCAGGGCACGGCGATCGGCCGCGACGGCCGCATCTTCGTCAGCTATGCCGAAGACGGCACCACGTGGATCGGCGGCCACGTCGTCACGGTCGTCGACGGCACCTTCCGGTCCCCCGTGTAACATTTCGCGATGTGCGATGGCGCCGGCCCGGCCGGCGCCCTACGATTCCCCCGGCTATCGCAAAAACGTTCCAGCCAGTAATATCGGGCCTAATCCGTCGCTTCGGCGGGTCTGTCCATGGTTGCGCATCCCGCGTACGAACAGACGCCGGTGCGACCCCAACCATAGCCGGCCATCCCGACGCGGGATGGCGCACGCGAGCAGGACGCCGCCCTCTTCGATGAGCTCCGCCCGGTCAAACCACCCGCCGCCGAACCGGCCGCTACGCGCGCCACGCAAGTCGCGCCGGCGCGCGCTGTTCGCGATCCCGCTGCTCGGGATGCTCGCGCTCGCGCTGCTGTGGGCCGTGATCATCGCGCGGCTGTCGGTCGAAAAGGACAGCGCGTACAAGGAAGCGGCGGCTTCCGCGGCGATCCTGTCGTCCGCGCTCGAACAGCACACGGTCAAGGCGATCCACCAGGTCGACCAGATCACCCGCTTCGTCAAGTTCGAATTCGAGAAATCGCCCGCGCGCTTCAACCTCGCGAGCACGGTCGAAAAAGGCGTCGTGCCGAGCGACACGCTGATCCAGGTTTCGCTCGTCAACGCGAAGGGCATCCTGTTCGCGAACACGGCCGAACTCCACCCGAAACCGATCAACCTGTCCGACCGCGAGCACTTCAAGGTCCACCTCGCGCACAACGACGATCGCCTGTACATCAGCAAGCCCGTGCTCGGCCGCGTGTCGAGCCACTGGACGCTGCAGATGACGCGGCGCCTGAACAACCCGGACGGCAGCTTCGCCGGCATCGTCGTGGTGTCGGAAGACCCGAGCTACTTCACGAACGACTTCTACAACAACGCGGCGATCGGCAAGGAAGGCGTGATCTCCGTCGTGTCGGATACGGGTGCCGTGCTCGCGCGGCGCACCGGCTCGCTCAACAACGCACCGGGGGCGTTCTCCGCATCGGGCGTCTACCCGATCGCCGAGCGCGTCACGGGCACGATCATCGACCCGATCGACGGCGTCACGCGCATCGTGTCGTACCGCCACCTCGACGGCTACCCGCTCGCCGTGATGGTCGGGCTGTCGCAGACCGAGGAATACGCGGACTACTACCATACGCGCAACGTCTACCTGCTGATGACGAGCTTCATCACGCTCGCGATGCTCGCGTTCTTCGGCGTCGCGACGGGGCTGATCGGCAAGCTGCTCGGCCGCGAGCGCGAGATGACCCAGCTCGCCGAATACGACCTGCTCACCGGCCTCGCGAACCGCTACGCGACCCTGCGCGGGCTGCGCAACGACGTGTCGATGCCGGCCAGCCTGTCGCGGCTCGGCCTGCTGTTCATCGACCTCGACAACTTCAAGACCGTCAACGACACGCTCGGCCACAACGCCGGCGACATCGTGCTGCAGATGACCGCGTCGCGCCTGTCGGATGCCGTCGGCGACGAAGGCTCGCTCGCACGGATCGGCGGCGACGAGTTCGTCGTCGTGATGAAGGGCGACGACGTCGAACGGCGCGCGGTGCGGCTCGCGGAAGCGATCATCCGGATGTTCGGCGAGCCGTTCGACGTGCGCGGCAGTTCGTTCGTGCTGCATGCGAGCATCGGCATCGCGCTGCACACCGTCGCGAACGAAAGCGAAATCGACCTGCTGAAGAAGGCCGACCTCGCGATGTACAGCGCGAAGGATGCGGGCAAGAACTGCTACCAGTTCTACGCGCCGCACCTGTCGCATCGCGCGGATCACCTGATGCGCTGGGAACAGCAACTGCGCGTCGCGCTCGCCGACGGGCAGCTGTTCCTCGCGTACCAGCCGAAGATCGACCTGACGCACCGCACGATCACCGGCTTCGAGGCGCTCGCGCGTTGGGATCACCCCGAGCACGGGGTCATCTCCGCGAACGAATTCATTTCGATCGCCGAATCGACGGGCCTGATCGTGCCGATCGGCGACTTCGTGATCCGAACCGCGTGCGAACAGATCGCGCGCTGGCGCGACGACGGCCACGACACGCTGACGCTCGCGGTCAACATCTCGCCGGTACAGTTCTGGCGCGGCGACCTGATCGAGACGATTTCGCAGGCGCTGCAGGACACCGGCATCGACGCGAACCGGCTCGAGCTCGAGATCACCGAGACCGCGATGATGGAATATCCGGAGCTCGTGTCCGAGAAGATCGTCGCGCTGAAGAAGCTCGGCATCCGGATCGCGCTCGACGACTTCGGCACCGGCTACTCGTCGCTGTCGTACCTGCACCGCTTCTCCGTCGATACGTTGAAGGTCGACCGCTCGTTCGTGCAGGCGATCCCGAACGATCGCAGCGTGTGCGTGATGGTGTCGTCGATCGTGCATCTCGCGCGCTCGCTCGGCCTGACGGTCGTCGTCGAAGGCACCGAAACCGAGGAGCAGATCGCATGGCTGTCCGCGCTCGGCGAGATCGAGGCGCAGGGCTTCCTGTTCTCGCGCCCCGTGCCGGCCGACGCGATCCCCGCGCTGATCGCGCGCTTCGGCGTGCGCGGCAACCGGCCGAACGTCCTCGCGCACCGCGCGACCGGCAGCACCGGCGCCTGAACCCGCAACCTGCAACCCGCACGGCCCATGTTGCGCGGCACATCGATCATTTCGGCTTCCGATGCGGTTGTTTAGTTCATTTACTAGCGTTTTCGCGCATGGCAGTGTCATGACTCGCGGCGGACAATCGGGAGGGCCATCGTGTCGGCGGGCCGCCGGCACGTCCCTATGCGCGAGACCAGGCCCGGCGCCAACCGCAACACCATCATGACCACCGTCGAAGTCGAAGCGGCCGAACGTGTCGAACAGGCACAGGCATCCCTGTGGGCCTTGTTCAAGGTCGTCGCCGGCATTTCCGCGCTGTCGTGGGGCGGGCTTTCGATGATGGCGCAGCTCGAACGCCACTACGTCGAGCGGTGGCAGCGCATCGAGCCGCACGTGTTCGCCGATTTCGTCGCCCTTGCATGGCTCGTGCCAGGCCCCGTCGGCTGTAATGTCGCCGTGCAGGTCGGCCAGACGCTGCACGGCCGCGCAGGCGCGTGGGTCGCCGGCATCGCGAGCGTCCTTCCGTTCTCCGTGCTGATGACGCTGTTTGCGATCTTCTACCGCACGCCGGTCGTGCGCTCGCTGGCCGCGCCGGTGCTGATCAATCACTTCGGGATGGTGCTTGCCGCGCTGATCGGCGTCACGTGGGTCAAGCAGTGGCGCGCGCTCGCGCGCACGCGGCTCGAACAGGTGATCGCCGCGCTGTCGACGATTCTGCTCGCTTTCGCGCATAGTCCGGCCGCTTTCGTCGGGATTCTTTTCGCGGCGTTTGCAGCTGGCTGGCTCACCGGGCCGCCGCAACACGCCACGGTCGACGTCACGCTGTCGAAACGCGACCGCAACCTGCTCGTGCTGCTGGCCGTACTCGTCGCGGTATTCGCACTGCCGCTGCCCGGCGACTACCAGGAGACGCTGCTGTGGCCGCGGCTCGCCGGCGCCGGCATGACGCTGTTCGGCGGCGGCTTCTCCGCGCTGCCCGTGCTCAAGACGCTGTTCGTGTCGCCGGCCACCGGCATCTCCGATCGCGACTTCACGCTCGCCTTCGCGCTGTCGCCGGTGGCGCCCGGCCCGCTGCTGAACGTCGTGCCGTTTCTCGGCTACCTGACCGACGGCTGGAGCGGTGCGCTGCTCGCGACCGCCGCGCTGTTCATTCCGTCGGGATGTCTCGTCGTGTTCGCGCAGAACCATCTGTTCCGGCTCAAGCGCCATTCGCGCTTCGAGCACGGGATGCGCCTGCTGCGCGCGGCGACGACGGGCTTTCTCGTCGTCGCCGTCGTGAAGATCCTGCATCGCGAACCGGCCGATCCCGTCTATTGGCTCACGGGCGCCTTCGCGACGCTGTGCTTCACGCGCTTCAAGGTGCCCGTGTATGCCGTCTACGGTGCGGTCGCGATCGCATGCGGCGTGTGGCTGTGGGCCGTCGCCCACTGACGGCTGGCCCCGGTCGCCGCCCCCGCCGCCGGACGCTTGCGGCTCAGCCCGCCGGTACCGCGACGCGGCGTGCGGCCCAGCGTGCGCGCAGCGCGTCGTACGCGAGGTTGAAGCAGAACGTGTAGGGCAGGAAGAACAGCACGATGCCGAGGTCGAGCAGCAGCGCCTCGACGAGGCTCACGTTCAGCCACCACGCGGCGACCGGCACCACCATCGCGACGAGGCCGAGCTCGAACAGGACCGCATGCGCGATCCGCATGCCGAGCGTGCGCGTGAGGCCCGCCCGCCGCTCGAAGCGGTCGAACAGCGTGTTGAACGTCATGTTCCAGGCCATCGCGATCAGCGACACCATCACCGTCAGCACGCCGACGTGCGACACCGGCATGTCGAGCAGCCACGCACCGATCGGCGCGCACAGCGCGATCGCCACCAGCTCGAACGTCAGCGCATGAACGAGACGTTCCGTCACCGTTTTGTTGATCTGTTTCATGGTTCCCTCCGATGTGTTCGTACAATCCATGCCGGGCATTTTGATCGGCGAAACCGCGCGAATCCAGTTTGATATCATCGGTTTTACCGATATAAAACCCTGAGGTTCGCCGCATGCGCCACGCCCCCGAAGCCCTGCTCGCCTTCGCCGAAGCCGCGCTGCTCGGCTCGTTCACGGCCGCCGCCCGCAAGCTCGGCAAGCGCCAGTCGACGGTGTCCGAAGCGATCGCGAACCTCGAGATCGATCTCGGCGTGCAGCTGTTCGACCGCTCGACGCGCGCGCCGACGCTGACCGATGCCGGCCGCGCGCTGCTCCCGCAGGTGCAGCGCGCGCTGGAGGCCGGCGCGGCAATCGACCGCACCGCCGCGCGGCTCGCGCAGGGCGAGGAAGCGCGGCTGACGCTCGTCGTGTCCGACACGTACCAGTCGAAGCGTTACGAGGAAACCTTGATGGCGCTCGAGCGGCGCTTTCCGGCGCTCGAGCTCGAATGCCAGATTGCCGAGCACGAGGACGTACTCGACCTGATCCAGCAGGGTCGCGCACAGCTCGGGCTGATGGCCGCGCGCGCGGTCTATCCGCCCGATATCGGCGCGGCGACGGTGGCGGAAGAGTCGGAGATCGGCCTGTTCGTCGGGCGCACGCACGCGCTGGCGGCCTATGGCGACGCCGACGTGCCGCATGCGGCGCTGCGCGACGCGCGCGAGCTGCGCCTCAATACGTATGTGAAACCGGAGGATCGCGGCGCTGCCGACCGGATCGTCGTCGGCACGCAGCGCTGGCTCGCGCCGAGCTACCTGATGCTGCTGGAGATGGCGGTGCTGGGGTTCGGCTGGGCCGAGCTGCCGCGCTGGATGGTCGAGCACTTCGCGCGCGATCGGCTGTGCGAACTGCGCGCGCGCGGCTGGCCGCGCCGCGTGCGGGTCGATGCCGTGTGGTCGCGCAACCGGCCGCTCGGCCCGGCCGGCGCGTGGCTGCTCGACGCGATGCTGGCCGCGTAGCGGCGCGCGGCACCGCACCGGCGGCGAGCGCCGAACGGCGCCGCGAAATCAGAGGCCGGCGAGGCGATCAGAAGCCGCGCGACAGCACGGCCGCGCCGATCGTCACGACGCCGAGCACGAGGTTGACGACGACCAGCAGGCGCACCGTGTTCACCGCGCGCGCACCGTCCGGCCAGTTCTGCGCCTGCACCGCGCGGCGGATGCGCGGGAACAGCGCGAAGCGGATATGGCCGAAGATCAGCATCATCACGACGCCGAGCCCCGCCATCGCATGCAGCGTCCACGTCGCGTGCGCGCCGCCGAAGGCCGTGAGCAGGAAACCGCCGGACAGCAGGATCACGATCACCGAGCCCGACACCCAGTTGAAGAAGCGGCCGAACACGCCCTCGATCAGCGGCAGCCGCAGCTGTGGCGTCAGGTCGGACAGCGCCGGGCGCAGGCAGAAGTGCGCGAAGACCATCCCGCCCACCCACACGGCGACGGCCAGCAGATGAAGAAACAGCGCGACGGCAACAGCGTGGGACATGGCGGCAATCCTGTTATGAGTTGAGTGCAACGAACAGCCGCGTCACGCGCGGTCTCGAGCGACGTTCGACCGGCGGACCGCCGGTCGGTTCAGACCCCCGGCGGTATTTCACAATATTTGCAAGTTCCGCGTGACGGCGCCACGCTCGCTTTCCTGCATGCGTCGCCCCAAAACAAACAGGCCGCACGCCCGCCGAAGCGGAGGTGCGGCCTTCGATGCCGGTCGAGCCGGCGACCGGATGCGGCGTCAGCCGAGCAGCGGACGCAGCTCGTTGACGACCTTGAGCTTCGTTTCCGGCGCGCGGCCCTTGCGTGCGCGCTTGCCGACGTGCGGCGCGAGCCCCGCGTACGACAGCGTCTCGTCCTGCGCCTTGCCGCCGCGCCCGGTGCCGATCAGCACGACACCGGCCGGGTCGATCGCGAGCGCCTGCACGAGCGTTTCCTTGTCGTCGAGCGCCATCAGGATCACGCCGCGGCCGCCGCCCGACAGCGTCTTCATCTCGTCCATCCCGAACACCAGCAGACGGCCGCCGCTCGACAGACACGCGACCTGCGTCGCGTTCGGCAGTACCGGCATCGGCGCGAGCGGCACCGCGCCTGCATCGATCGTCATGAACGACTTGCCGGCCTTCACGCGGCTCACCATGTCGCCGACCTTCGCGAGGAAGCCGAAGCCGTTGCTCGACGCGAGCAGCAGTTGCTGATCGGCCGGCGCCGCGTAGTAGTGCATCAGATGCGAGCCCGATTCGAGCTCGATCAGCGACGTGACCGGCACGCCGTCGCCGCGCCCGCCCGGCAGCACCGACACGTCGACCGAGTACACGCGGCCGCTGCTGCCCCATGCGATCAGGCGATCGGGCGTGCGGCACTGGAACGCCGCGTACAGGTGATCGCCGGCCTTGAACGTGAAGCCGGCCGGGTCGAGCCCGTGGCCCTTCAGCGCACGCACCCAGCCCTTCTGCGACACGACGACCGTCACCGGCTCGTCGACGACCTTCGCCTCGAACGTCGCGCGCTTTTCCTGCTGGATCAGCGTGCGGCGATCGTCGCCGTACTGCTTCGCGTCGGCCTCGATCTCCTTGATCATCAGCCGCTTCATCGCGCTTTCGTTCGCGAGCAGTTCCTCGAGCTTCGCCTTCTCGTCGCGCAGCGCCTCGAGTTCCTTCTCGATCTTGATCTTCTCGAGCCGCGCGAGCTGACGCAGGCGGATTTCGAGGATGTCTTCCGCCTGGCGGTCGGAGAGGCCGAACGCGCTCATCAGCGCGGCCTTCGGCTCGTCCGACTCGCGGATGATGCGGATCACCTCGTCGATGTTCAGGAAGACGATCATCCGCCCTTCGAGGATGTGGATGCGGTCGTCGACCTTCGCGAGACGATGGCGGCAGCGGCGCGTCATCGTCAGCTGGCGGAACTTCACCCACTCGTCGAGGATCGTCAGCAGCCCCTTCTGGCCCGGCCGGCCGTCGGCGCCGATCATCACGAGGTTCAGCGTCGCGTTCGATTCGAGGCTCGTGTACGCGAGCAGCGTGTTCACGAATTCCGTCTGGTCGATCGTGCGCGACTTCGGCTCGAACACGAGCCGCACCGCCGCTTCCTTGCCCGACTCGTCGCGCACCGCGTCGAGCAGGTCGAGCATCGCCTTCTTGGTGTTGAGCTGCTCGGGCGTGAGCGTCTTCTTGCCGAGCTTGAGCTTCGGGTTGGTCAGTTCCTCGATTTCCTCGAGCACCTTCTGGCCCGACGTGTTCGGCGGCAGCTCGGTGACGACGAGTTGCCACTGGCCGCGCGCGAGATCCTCGATCTTCCAGCGCGCGCGCACCTTCAGGCTGCCGCGGCCGGTTTCATAGGCCGCCGCGATCTCGGTGTCGCTCGAGATGATCTGGCCGCCGCCCGGGAAATCCGGGCCGGGAATCAGGTTCATCAGCTCCGCGTGCGAAAGCTTCGGATTGCGGATCAACGCGACCGCCGCCGCCGCGACTTCACGCAGGTTGTGCGACGGGATTTCGGTGGCCAGGCCGACCGCGATGCCCGACGCGCCGTTCAGCAGCACGAACGGCATGCGGCTCGGCAGCGTCTTCGGCTCCTCGAACGAGCCGTCGTAGTTCGGCATGAAGTCGACCGTGCCCTGGTCGATCTCGTCGAGCAGCAGCTTCGAGATCGGCGTGAGCCGCGCTTCGGTGTAGCGCATCGCCGCCGCGCCGTCGCCGTCGCGCGAGCCGAAGTTGCCCTGCCCGTCGATCAGCGGATAGCGCAGCGAGAAATCCTGCGCGAGACGCACGAGCGCGTCGTACGCCGACTGGTCGCCGTGCGGGTGATATTTACCGAGCACGTCGCCGACCACGCGCGCCGACTTCACCGGCTTCGCGTCGGGGCCGAGGCCCATTTCGTTCATCGCGAACAGGATCCGGCGCTGCACCGGCTTCTGGCCGTCGCACACGTCGGGCAGCGCGCGGCTCTTCACGACGCTGACCGCGTAGCTGAGGTACGCCTGCTCCGCGTAGTTGCCGAGCGTCAGCGCATCGGCTTCCGGTGCGTCGGACCCGGCGAAGAGATCGGAAGTATTGTCGTCCATCTGAATTCCGTATTCGTAAGTGGCGTGAGGCCGGGCCGGGCGTCATGCCCGGCCGCGCGGGTTTAGATGTCCGCTTCGACGTCGTTGCCCTTTTCCTCGAGCCAGCCGCGTCGCGCGGCTGCCTCGCCCTTGCCCATCAGCATCGTCATGCGCGCAACCGTCGCCTCGTAGTCGAGCTCGCCGAGCTTCACCGGCATCAGGCGGCGCGTGTCGGGATTCATCGTCGTGTCCCACAGCTGCTCCGCGCTCATTTCGCCGAGACCCTTGAAGCGGCTGATGCTCCACTGCGTTTCGCGCACGCCGTCCTTGCGCAGCTTGTCGAGGGTCGCCTCGAGTTCGCCGTCGTCGAGCGCATAGAGTTTCTGCGCGGGCTTCTTGCCGCGCGCCGGCGCATCGACGCGGAACAGCGGCGGCCGCGCGACGTGCACGTGACCGCGCTCGATCAGCTGCGGGAAATGCTTGAAGAACAGCGTGAGCAACAGCACCTGGATGTGCGAGCCGTCGACGTCCGCGTCCGACAGGATGCAGATCTTGCCGTAGCGCAGGTTCGACAGGTCGACGGTGTCGTCCGGGCTGTGCGGATCGACGCCGATCGCGACCGAGATGTCGTGCACCTCGTTGTTCGCGAACAGGCGATCGCGCTCGGTTTCCCACGTATTCAGCACCTTGCCGCGCAGCGGCAGGATCGCCTGGTACTCCTTGTCGCGGCCCATCTTCGCCGAACCGCCCGCCGAGTCGCCCTCGACGAGGAACAGTTCGTTGCGCGCGATGTCTTCCGTCTCGCAATCGGTCAGCTTGCCCGGCAGCACCGCGACGCCCGAGCTCTTGCGCTTCTCGACCTTCTGGCCCGCGCGCGTGCGCGCCTGTGCCTGCTTGATCACGAGTTCGGCGAGCTTCTTGCCGTGCTCGACGTGCTGGTTCAGCCACAGTTCGAGCGCCGGACGCGAGAACGACGACACGAGCTTCACAGCATCGCGGCTGTTCAGGCGTTCCTTGATCTGCCCCTGGAACTGCGGATCGAGCACCTTCGCGGACAGCACGAACGACACGCGCGCGAACACGTCTTCCGCGAGCAGCTTCACGCCCTTCGGCTGCAGGTTGTGCAGTTCGACGAAGCTCTTCACCGCCTGGTAGAGGCCGTCGCGCAGGCCCGACTCGTGCGTGCCGCCGGCCGGCGTCGGGATCAGGTTCACGTACGACTCGCGCACGAGCGAACCTTCCTCGCTCCATGCGACGACCCACGACGCGCCCTCGCCCTCGGCGAATGTGTCGTCAGTCGAACGCGCATCGGCGAAACGCTCGCCTTCGAACAGCGGGATCAGCAGCTCGCTGCCGTTCATCTCGTCGAGCAGGTAGCCGCGCAGGCCGTCCTCGTATTTCCATGCCTGGCGCTCGCCGGTCTTCTCGTTGACGAGCACGACCTCGACGCCCGGCAGCAGCACGGCCTTCGAGCGCAGCAGACGCTGCAGCTCGCCGAGCGGCAGGTTCGGCGAATCGAAGTACTTCGGATTCGGCCACACCTGCACGCGCGTGCCGGATTTCTTCTCGCCGCGGCCCGCGCCTTGCGTCGCGAGCGGCTTCACGACGTCGCCGTCGGCGAAGCCGAGTTCGGCGATCTTGCCGTCGCGCCAGACCGTCACGTCGAGACGCGTCGCGAGCGCGTTCGTCACCGACACGCCGACACCGTGCAGGCCGCCCGAGAACGTGTACGCGCCGCCGGCGGCCTTGTCGAACTTGCCGCCTGCGTGCAGGCGCGTGAACACGATCTCGACGACCGGCACGCCCTCTTCGGGATGCATCCCGAACGGGATGCCGCGGCCGTCGTCCTCGACCGACACCGACTGGTCGGCGTGCAGCGTGACCGTGATCTGCTTGCCGTAGCCGCCGAGCGCCTCGTCGGACGCGTTGTCGATGACTTCCTGGATGATGTGCAGCGGATTTTCGGTACGGGTGTACATGCCGGGCCGCTGCTTGACCGGCTCGAGGCCCTTGAGCACCTTGATCGATGCTTCGCTATAGGCCGCGCTGGGCTTCTTCGTTGACATAGGCGCTGAATTTCGTCATTCATCGGGACGTTGTCCACACCTCGTGTGGATAACGTCGTGGACAAAACGTTGAGTTCCGTAAAAAAGCGAATCGAAACAACGGTGTGCTTGGACTGCTCCGAAAGCGGGCGCGCGGCGTGCGCCGAGCGACCCGGGACGCGCGGTATTTTACTGGTTCCGCGTGGCGCGCCGCCGCAAGATCGTCGCACGGCGCTGCCGGCCGGCGCTCCGACGCGCCGGGCCGCCACGCGTGGTGCGTCAGACCGGCTTGCGCTTTGCCTCGAGCGTCTCCCACCGCTCGAGCGCGGCGAGGAGCTCGTCGTCGATCGCCGCGAACCGCTCGGTCAGGCGCGTGCCTTCCTGCGGATCCTTCGCGAAGATCGAGCCATCTTCGAGTTGCGCGTTGATCGTCTTCTGTTCTTCCTCGAGCGCCGCGATCTTCTCCGGCAGCGCATCGAGTTCGCGCTGCTCGTTGAACGACAGCTTCACCGTGCGCTGCGCGTTGCGGCCGGCCGCGCCTTTCGCCGCGTCTTCCTTGACCGGCGCCGCTTCCTTCACCGCGCGCTTCGCCGCTTCCTGCTGCGCGAGCTGCTGCGAACGCTCGCTCTGGATCTGCCAGTCGGTGAAGCCGCCGACGTATTCGCGCCACTTGCCGTCGCCTTCGGCCGCGATCACCGACGTCACGACGTTGTCGAGGAACGCGCGATCGTGGCTGACGAGCAGCACCGTGCCGTCGTAGTCGGCCAGCAGCTCTTCGAGCAGTTCGAGCGTCGGGATGTCGAGATCGTTGGTCGGTTCGTCGAGCACCAGCACGTTGGCCGGACGCGCGAACAGGCGCGCGAGCAGCAGCCGGTTGCGCTCGCCGCCCGACAGCGACTTCACCGGCGAGCGCGCACGCTCCGGCGCGAACAGGAAGTCGCCCAGATAGCTCATCACGTGCTTGCGCACGCCGCCGATCTCGACCCACTCGCTACCGGGGCTGATGGTGTCGGCCAGGCTCTTTTCCTGGTCGAGCTGCGCGCGCATCTGGTCGAAATATGCGACCTGCAGGTTCGTGCCGGTGCGCACCGTGCCCGCGTCGGGCTTCAGCTCGCCGAGGATCAGCTTGAGCAGCGTGGTCTTGCCGGCGCCGTTCGGGCCGACGAAGCCGATCTTGTCGCCGCGCATCACGGTCGTCGAGAAGGTGTCGACGACCGTGCGATCGCCGTAGCGCTTCGTCACGTCCGTCAGTTCCGCGACGATCTTGCCCGACTTCTCGCCCTGCGCGACGTCGAGCTTCACGTTGCCCTGCGAATTGCGGCGCTCCGCGCGCTCGTTGCGCATCTGCACCAGCCGCGCGATGCGGCCGACGCTGCGCGTGCGGCGCGCCTCGACGCCCTTGCGGATCCACACTTCTTCCTGCGCGAGCAGCTTGTCGAATTTCTCGTTTTCCACGCGCTCGACTTCGAGCTGCTGCGCCTTGCGCGTCTGGTACGCGGAGAAATTGCCCGGATACGACAGCAACCGGCCGCGATCGAGCTCGACGATACGGGTCGCGACGCGGTCGAGGAACGCGCGATCGTGCGTGATGAACAACAGGCCCGCACGCTGCGCGACCAGCAGTTCTTCCAGCCAGCGGATGCCGTCGAAGTCGAGGTGGTTGGTCGGTTCGTCGAGCAGCAGCACGTCGGGCTGCAGCACCAGCGCGCGCGCCAGCGCGACGCGCTTCTGCATCCCGCCCGACAATGCGTCGACCTGCGCGTCGCCGTCGGTCAGGCCGATCTGCGCGAGCGTCATCGACACGCGCGTGCGCCAGTTCCATGCGTCGTGCGCATCGAGCGACGACTGCAGCGCGTTCATCCGCGCGAGCAGCGCGTCGTGTTCGGCGCCTTCCGGTGTTTCGGCGAGGCGATGCGCGATCGAATCGTATTCTTCGAGCACTTCGCGCGTGTGCGTGAGCCCCGATGCCACGGCGTCGAACACGGTCGCGCCGGGTTCGAATTCGGGCTCCTGCGGCACATAGACGGTCACGAGCTCCTGCTGGCGCGTAATCAGCCCGTCATCGGGCTTCGCGAGCCCGGCGACGATCTTCAGCAGCGACGACTTGCCCGCGCCGTTGCGACCGATCAGGCCGACGCGCTCGCCGGCCTCCAGCGAGAAGTCCGCGTGATCGAGCAACGCGACGTGACCGAACGCGAGTTGCGCGCCGGTAATGGAATAAAGCGACATGGGGAGACGGCGAAGAGAGAAATCGGAAGCGCCCATTGTACCGGTGGCGGACGCCTGCGCCGGGATGGCCGGATGGACTAGGCCGGAGGGCGAATCATTTTGTGCAGCTTAAGCGCTGCGTTAGCGCTGCGTTTTTGCTGCGGCGGCATGATGGCGCGCGCTCGGCGGACGGGGCCGGCATCGCGCGCGTTGGCGTCATGCGGGGCCGGCGGCGGGCATCCGGCCGCAGTTTCCCGGCCGGGCGCCCGCAGGCGGAACGCGCGATTATTTCACGTTGACCGTGATCGTCGAGCTCAGCTCGGGACCGTACGAGCGGTGCGCGCCTTCGCCGAGCTGCAGCGTCAGCGTATGCTGGCCGGGCGGCAGCTTCAGGTCGGTTTCGGTCTGGCCCTTGCCGAAGTGCAGCGAATGGTCGGTGGCGGGGATCACGTCGCCCTTCGGCACCGGCTTGCCGTCGACCAGCAGGTGATGGTGGCCCGTGTCCGGCGTCATGTCGCCGGCCGGCTTGAGTTCCATCCCTTCAAGGCCGAACTTCACGTGCACGGGGCTCGAGACCGTCGCGCCATCCTTCGGCTCGGCGAAGTACACGCGCGCCTCGGCACGCGCGAGCGTCGACGCGGCCAGCGCCGCGACACAAACCACACCCGCGATCCATTTCTTCTTGTTGAGCATCGTTTTTCTCCTTCAGATTGAAAGGCTCACGAAGCATACACTGCGTGCCCGGCCCGCGCGATGACGGCGGTTGTTCGCGATGCGTACGTTTAAAACGACGTTGCGGAGGCGTTCGGCGAAATTCCGGTACCATTGCGCCTTTCGTCCGCCGGCCACGCCGCGGACGGCGTCACCGACTTTCATCATCCCGAGCGCCACATGAGCGAAGTAACCGAATACCAGAGCTGGGTCTGCCTGATTTGCGGGTGGGTCTACAACGAAGCGGAAGGCCTGCCCGACGAGGGCATCCCCGCCGGCACCCGTTTCGCCGACATTCCCGCCGACTGGCGCTGCCCGCTGTGCGACGTGGGCAAGGAAGATTTCGTCGTCGTCGATTTCTGATTCGGCTTTTTCGGACACGACCGGGCGCGCGCGGCGCGTATCGGCACGCATTCCCTCCGCCGATGCGCGTCGCGTTTGCTATACTCTGCGCGCTGTCCACATCGCCGTCCCGGTCGCGTCTTCCGCACGCGATATCGCGGACATGGCTCTCCCCGTAGTTCAATGGATAGAACAAGCGCCTCCTAAGCGCTAGATACAGGTTCGATTCCTGTCGGGGGGACCAAGAATCCCCCAAAGTTCCACCAGCTTCGCCACAAGAACCCCGTCACGCTTGGCTGTGCGGGGTTTTTTGTTGCAAACTTCCACCAGCAACCCCCAGTGGAAACAACCCCCGACTTGGGGTTGTTTTGGGGGTTCTGCAAAACACCCCCAGAAAACAACCCCCGAGGCACCAGCACATGGCGCTCACCGACCTCAAGGTCCGCACAGCCAAGCCCACTGAGAAACAACAGAAGCTTTATGACGGTGGCGGACTGCTGCTATTGATAACGCCAGCCGGCGGCAAACGATGGGTTCTCAAGTACCGCGTCGACGGTAAAGAAAAGAGCCTGGCACTCGGCACGTATCCGGAGGTCTCGCTTGCCGAGGCACGCGCTCGCCGCGATAGCGCGCGTGAAAAGCTTGCCGCAGGCGTTGACCCTGGCAAAGCCAAGAAAGCCGACAAGCGCGCTGCGCAACTGGCCGCCGCCAGCTCGTTCGAAATCGTTGCGCGCGAATGGTTTGAGACTCAGCGTGGTGGATGGTCTGAGGTGTATGCAGGCAAGGTCATCAACTGCCTCGAAGTCGACGTATTCCCTCGACTCGGCGCTCGCCCTATCGCGAGCATCGATGCACCCGAACTGCTGGCGATCGTTCGCACTGTCGAATCTCGCGGCGTTCGCGAGACGGCCAAGCGGGTTCTGCAGCGTTCGCGTGCCGTGTTTCAGTACGGCATCATGACCGGCCGCTGTACTCGAAACCCGGCGGCCGACATTGACGCGGAAACGGTATTGAAGAAGAGCGCCGGCGTACAGCATATGGCGCGAGTGAAAGCGACCGAGATCCCGCAGCTCATGCGCGACATCGAGGAATATTCAGGCGATCTGGTCACGCGGCTCGCCTTGCGGTTCATGGCGCTGACGTTCGTGCGGACAAAAGAAATGATCCAGGCCGAGTGGCCAGAGATCAACGTCGATGCTGCTGAATGGCGCGTGCCCGCCGATCGCATGAAGATGCGCGATCCGCACATCGTCCCGCTGTCCCGGCAGGCAATTGACGTTCTGACACAGTTGCACGCGATCAACGGCCAGCAGCGCTTCGTCTTCTATAGCGTACAGGGCAGAAGTCACATCTCGAACAACACGATGCTGTATGCCCTGTATCGGATGGGCTACAAGTCGCGCATGACCGGACACGGCTTCCGCGGCCTTGCCGCGACGGCGCTGCGCGAACTTGGATACAGTCGCGATGTTGTGGAGCGTCAGATGGCGCACGCGGAACGCAACCAGGTCACGGCCGCCTACGTCCACGCCGAGTATCTGCCAGAGCGTCGCAAGATGATGCAGCGCTGGGCCGACTACCTCGACGACTTGAAGGCCGGGGCGAAGGTACTGCCCCTCACATCATCCAATGGCTGATTGCGACACCTGAAAAAGGGCATCTCGAATTTCGTGGGGGAGGGCGCGTAGTCGACACGTCGGCATTCGGCCAGGAGCGGTTCCTGAGCGGTTATCCGCGAACGTCCGCTTACTACAGATAATCTACCCTATGAAGCGCAGCAGTATCTGGCAAATCGGTGGCGAGCGAGGATACTCGGATCCGAGTTCATCGTCGCCAATACGACTATCGATTTGGAGCCTGCCCAAGCCAATCTACGGTCCATATGCAATGAACCGAGCCGTCAGCGGCGCCTTACCAACTCTGCGACTCCCCTAACTCGTTGCGCTTCTGTTCAACGTTAGTTACCAGTGCCTGCAAAGAAGTTGTCAGATCCGCATGATCGGGAGTAGCTCTGTACTCCAGTAATTTGAGCTTTAGCGACTCCTCAAGGACCGCCTTCGTCATCTGTGAATATCGCTTTGCGGGCAAGACAAAATAATGACTCTGGGCGTATTGGTGGCGATAGCAGTAGTCCTCAAGCAACAATCGAATATCCGGGTCATCCAAACCACACCCAACAAATATAAAGCTATGGGTTCGAAGCAACGAATCAACCAATCCGTAAAAATCTCGGTGCTCGTTCCGCGCCTTCGCATAATCACCCCTAGAAAATATTAGCTTATCGGGGTGGGTAACGGTGCCATGGCTCTTTATGACAACCCGACCCTGCCCCCTTATAGAATCAGCAATGTCGTTGTCAAAATATTGCTTTACCGATACCGTTCCATTCCCCCGTTGCGCGACCAAGCCATCATAGATATTATCGAAATTTGGAGTAATTGTTATTCTGAAATCAAGTTGCCAAAGATGTTCGTGAATTGGGGCATGGCGATAACCTGGATCCTGAAATTCAGCCTTTACCAGCTCAACAAAATCATCCCTACCAATAGCGCGCTTAATTATTTCACACGCAGTAAGCAAATCGTTTGCCGCAATAAATTTTTTTACCTCCTTTACTATTGGCTTATTGGCGGCGGGAATTTTCAACAGCGCCGACTCGAGAAATCCGGGCCAACTTTTTGGGCGATTTTTTCCATCGGCGGATATAGAATTCATTGATACGCCGGACCCAAAGAAAAGCACCGATCGACGCGCCGCAATATCGCGTACTAGACGCTGAGGCCATTCCATTATTCAATACCTTCAAGATTGGCCTCGATATTTTCAGCGATGCTCGAGATGACATCATGGAATTGCCTAACCTTATCGAAATGCGCTCCCACCACACCATCCGCAGACTTTAGCCCAAATATGGGCTTGCTTGCGCTCTGGGACATGGGAACCACGCTCTGGAAATACGGAATCTCACCCAGTTTATAATTCAAGCTTATCCCGCCGTTAAATCCGTCCACCAGATGCTTTTTAACCGACGGCCCAATTCTTCGGATAATTTTTTCGTAGGCAGATACGGGCTGCTTCTTGCCGTCTACGGTCTTTGCCGTGTATTGCTGCGTAACATATCCTAAAAATTTAATATTAACAGACTCAGCCTCTCCGCCTTCTTCGATTGCAAAAGGATGACCATTATCTTCCTCAAAAACCGATAAACCTCGCTCCAGGCTCCGCTTCCAACTTGCGATTGCCAGCTGAATGTTTTGCAGGCCGCGAAGACTGAATATATCCGACGACATCGGCAAAATAAAATAATCAGACGCGAGCAACACCGTCCTATTTATTGCACCGAGAGACGGCCCAACATCAAAAAAAACATAATCATAACCTTCGTTTTCCGCCCATTCTAATAACGCGCTAAACAGGAATGTCGTCTTAAGTCCTCGCTCTTCCCCCGAAATGGCGTCACCCCAATCTTTTGCCAGAAAATCTTCTGCAAGGGAGAATTTTGGGTCGCCGAGTACCAAGTCGACACCAAACCCCTGGCTTCGGACGACAGGGACCGGCCCGTACCCTTTTGAGCGCTTTAACGAGGTGATGAGATGATTGATCGTCGTAGCATCGTCCCGTGATTTGTAATACTTTTCGAGCAATGATTCCTGCAACATATACGCAGTTGCATTGCACTGAGGGTCTGCGTCAACGACAAGCACCTTGAGGTCGCAGTCGATAGCGAGGTATGCCGCGAGGTTTGCGAGTAGGGTTGTTTTTCCTACGCCACCCTTATTGTTGAATACACAAATTGATCTCATCGTTGTTCGTGGTGTCCAGAGGCTTTAATGTTCCCAAGTGTCGCATAATTCAGGTCGACAACGCAGCAACATCCTCCCTAGGTACTGTCCGGAGCAAATCGAGCATGCAGCTCGCCCCAAGGTGGATCGGCGTAGGATGATGCGCTGCCGAAAGTTTGGCGGAAACATGCACGGCCAACGTGCGGAGCGATTGACTCCGGGGCGCTCGTGCGTTGCGTGATAGCGGCCGCAAGACCCCCTTTGATCGACTATCGGTAAAGAAATAGTCATGCATGAATGTCCGGTCTACTGTGTGGTGTGGTCATGTGCCGAACCTACGCACCGGACCTGACAACTCGGCATCCGTGACATGCGGTCGAGGCAACGCCTCAGCAAACCGACCGTCGTAGACGAGCATTATCCCGAGACCACGACTGCCCTTCGCATCATCCAACGCCTGACTGCTATACCTGTACAAAAAAACAGTATGCCGATCTACAATCGATGACCACGGTTGCCAACTGACGGCATCCCAAAAGTCAAACCGCGCCTAGCTCGACGGGGCGAACGCGGGTGCCCTACCCGGTTGGCGCGGTTCCTAAACAGGGCTTTGCTACAGGGCTAGCAATGCGGGAGTTCGGCTCATTCAAACGCTGGTTCACAGTCACACAGGCGGCAAACCTTCTTCGAGAATCATTCGGCGAGGACATTACGGACTCTGACGTTCTCGATCACGTATATGCAGGGCAGATTCCGGTTTGGTGGGATGCGACGGCGAGATACGCAATACCTGTCGCGCGAGGCTGTCACTGCTTCGGCACGCGTCCAGACCCGTCCATCGCTGGTATGGGGCGCCAGCGATCCGGTGCGGAACGGGAACAGTGGTTCCATCAATCCGAACGCGTTCAATTGCTCGAAGGGGTGTACCGCATAGCCTTCGACGCCCGGAGGGACCGCCAGGAAATCTTCGACGGCGATCGGTTAGGAAAAATTGAATTCACGGACGGAATCCTACTGCTCGATCAACACAACGACTCTCTGTTGCAGGTACTTCGAAGGATGCCCTCCCGGCCCGCAGGCTCAAACAGCGCGCGGGATTTCATCGTCGATTTGGAGTTTCCCTCTCCAGATACGTTTCGAATCGGTAGCGCCGATCTCCGCAATCTGTTGAACGACGACCGAACCGGCACTGATGCTTCTGCGACGTCCGATCTTGGAGACCGAGAACGGGCGTCCCTTCACAAGCAAATCGGCGCCCTCGCTCTTGCTCTAGCGAGCGCATCGAATCGCTATAGGAAGGGGGACGATCCAAACTCGTCGAGAATCGCCGAGGCAGTCACCGATATTCTCGACGCTCTGCCAGACGCCAAGCGACAAGGCACGGGATCATCTTCCATCAGAGCCAGTATCAAAGCGGGCCTTGACCTGCTCAGTGAAGCTTGATCGATTTGCCAGCTAGCAGCGAGTTTTGCCAGCTGGCACCCGAGCCCGACGCAACATATTTAACTAGCGCCATGTTCAACAACCTTGTACGAGGTTTACAGCATGGCTGCCAATACAACATTCGCACAACCGAGCGCACAGGCGCTCACTACTGCCCCCCAAGCGTTGCCGCTTGACGGATACTCGCGCTGGCAGAATCTCAAGACGTTCGTGCCGCTCTCGCGCGAGTCAATCAGACTGCGTGAAATCGCCGGTCGCTTTCCGCGGCGCGTACAGCTCGGCTCGCAGCGCTGCATTGCATGGCCGAACCGCGAGATTCATCGCTGGCTCTCCGATCCCGCAAACTACCGCGCGGAGGTCTGAGTCATGCAAACAAAAAAAATGGCCGACCCGCAGGCCAGCCAATACAAAAAGAATCTCAATTCGAACGCGAATGTTAACACCAACGGCGCACATGGCACGTGCTTCCTCGATCTGCGCCGTTCCGACTCCGAGCGACTGCGCGTCACGGTTAGCGAATATCGCGGCCGGACCCTGATCGACGTTCGAGTCTGGTTCGTCGTGGATGGCGGTGAGTGGAAGCCCGGCCGGGCCGGCGTATCGCTGCGCCCGGAACAGGCTGGCGAGTTAATGCAGGCGCTCCGGCTGGCAGCGCAGGCGGTTGACCCGATGGGGGTGCGTTGATGATGTTGCTCGCGATGCCGCCATCGTTGACAATTAGCCCCAAAGGAGCTAATTTCGTGTCCATAGGGAAACGCATTTGCGAGTCCCGTTTATCCCGAAAGGACGAAACCATGAAGCTCACGTTAACCGCGTGTCGCGCGGCTACCCATGCCTATCAAATACACACCACCGTCGCCGGAAGATCTTTCGGCATTGAAGAACAGCCTCGGACTGACCGGGAAGCAGATGGCCGAACTGGCCTGGCTCGCGGGCGATCAGCATTGGCGGAAGTACACCAACCCGAATCCCGACAATGGGCGCCAAATGAACCCGCAGATGCTCTTTACGATGATGGCGCAGTTGGAGCTCGACGCGGAGACGCTGGAACGGATCCTGAACAGAATGCGCGCAGTGGGCGCAACGATCGAGCTGGACGCGTCGTAACGCAAGCGAGCCTTGCGCCCGCGCTCACCTCTCCCACCCTCATCATTCGCGAAGCGCTGCGCGCCGCTGCGCTCGCCCCCACCTACCAAGACGCCCTCGACGTGACCGGCGATGCACTGCGTCGCCTGGCTGAACTCGCCCGTGCGGAGGTGTCCCGTGGCTAAGTTCCTCATCGACGGTCAAGCTCTGGAAGATCTCGGCGGCAAGCTCCAACAGCTTGAAGAGCTGTTCAACGTGATCCAAAGCGAGGCGCAAATCACGATGCGCGCGTGTGTGATGTGCGACATCGGCCGCGATGTCGCTCAGCGCACCGCGATTGCACTTAGCGAACTGCGCATGGCTGCGCGCGCGGAGGTGTCGGCATGAATATCGACGCCCGCCAGCAACTCATTCGTGACGCGCAAGCATTGTCCGCGCTCACGATGGGCCTGTGTGTCGCCCGCCATCAATTCTTCGAAGCGATGAGCGAAACTCGTATCGATGCGTTCTTCGACATGCTGCGCACACTGGCCGAAAAAGTCGAAACCGGCGTAGTGGAGGTGTCGGCATGAGCAAATCCGTCACGAAGCCCATTCCCAAGCTCGCCATTGTCGACACCCTGCTCGACTGTGGATCTGCCGCTCATTGCATCAATTGGCTTTTTGAGAAGTACGACGCTGGCGAGCACGAGTGGTCCATCGAAACAATCCGCCTGCTCACGTCCGTGCTCAGCTCCAAGCTGAGCGATGCGTTGGAAACGGCCGAATCAATCGAAGCGGAGGCCCGCCATGCTTGATAGGCAACCTGACGCCGCCGGCCTGCTGTCGTTCTTCTACGGTCGCTTCGACATGAAATCCGCCTCGACTGAAGAACTCGAATTTCTGTCGTCGTCGACAGCGCCGGACGAGGCAGGCGCTTTGCGCGACACGCTGGATGGAATTGCCTGCCTTGTGTCCGAAGACTTGAGAAAGGAGCGCGGGCAGCGCATCGGCAATTTTCAAGAAACTAGCGTTCCGTCGCTGCTGTGGAGCATTGCCCGCCAGGTGGATGCAATCGGACAGATGGCCTTCATCGCAAGCGAAGCGGACTACGAGCTGCGCGATCGGGTTGTTCGTGCCGCCTCGGCCTCTTCTCGTCGATCAACCCCTAAGCAGTCCTCATCTGACAAGGGCGGCGCATGACACCCACCCGAGCCGACGAAATCAAGGCGCTAGGAAATCAGATGATCGAGCGCGAAATCGAACGCTGTAGAAAGCAGATGGGTGAACGTGAGTGGGAAAAACACAGGGAATGGGTGACGGCCAACATCGTGACGGCCGCAAAGGCATGGCTGATCCGCGAAACGAAGGCGGGACGGCTATGACGGATCATCTTGCCGAATTGGATTTGGATCGTGCGGTTGACGCTGGCCGCGTGAAGGCAGCCCGCGAGGCATTTTTCGCCCGCGCGCCGGGTTCGAACGACACTCAGGCCCGCCCCGCCGTGACCATTACGCGCGCTTCGAACGTCGTGCCGGAGGCGATTCGCTGGCTCTGGCCGGATTGGCTCCCGGAGGGGAAATTGACCCTGCTCGCGGGCTCGCCGGGAACCGGTAAGACGACGCTGGCCTTGGCACTGACGGCAACGGTCACGCGTGGCGGCACATGGCCGGATGGATCCGCCTGCAATCGTCCTGGTGACGTTCTCATATGGAGCGGCGAAGACAACCCAGCCGATACGATCGTTCCGCGCCTGATGGCTGCTGGCGCTGACCTCGACCGCGTACACATCATCACGGGCCGCACCGATGAGAACGGGGAACTGCTGCCCTTCGATCCGGCGGCCGACATGCCGTTACTGGCCGAGCGGCTGTCCGACATGAGCGATGCGCAGTTGCTGATACTCGATCCGATTGTCTCGGCCGTCTCGGGAGACGTACACCGCGTCAATGACGTTCGCCGCAACCTGCAATCACTGGTAGACATGGCGAGCGCACACCGCTGCTGTGTTCTTGGTATCTCGCACTTTGCTAAGGGCACCAAGGGCAGCAGTCCAGCCGAGCGCGTTATCGGTTCCCAGGCGTTCGTCGCACTTGCCCGCATGGTGCTGGTTGCCGGCAAGGACGAGGCGGCCGAGCGTCGGATTCTGGCCCGCGCGAAATCGAATATCGCTCCGGACGATGGTGGCGTGGCCTACTCGCTCGAAATGGCCGAGACGGATGGCATCACGGCAAGCCGGGTTGTATGGGGCGCACTGATCGACGGTTCAGCCCGCGACATTCTCGGCGACGTTGAGCGGGATGACGAGGAGCGCACAGGGTTGGATGACGCTTGCGAGTTTCTAGCCAGCCTGCTGTCGGATGGACCAGTTCGCACGAAGGTGCTGAAAGCTGACGCAGACGGAGCCGGGTTCAACTGGAAGATGATGCAGCGAGCCGCGTCGAAACTCGGCGTTGAGAAACGCAAGGTCGGCATGAAGGAAGGATGGGAATGGGCGCTTGCGAAGGAGACAACCCACGAAGAAGACACGAAGAATCCCACTCTCTATACCGTGTCCCCTTCGGGAAGTCATGTCCCCTTCGGCTCTGGCAAGGGTTTGCGGGCGGTCGATTTTGGCGATTCTCACGAAGGGGACATTGCCAAGGGAGTGTCGCCTTCGGAGAATTCTTCGGATTCGGAACCTGGAGGGGACGTATGACCCCCCTCGAAATCTGGATCGAATGCCGACGCAACAGGATCACCCTGACTGTCGACGGCGATCGGTTGACGTGGCGCGGACCGAAGGAAGCCGCCGACCGACTGCTGCCTGTCATGCGAACGAATCGGGAGGCGTTGCGCGAGTGCGCGCGCGAGCTGGCCGGTCTGCCGATAGAAGATGGTCCATTCCTGCCGTTCGTCCCTTGCCTCACACCGGATCAGATGAAGGAATGGCAGAAAGAGCTATTCGACGCCGTGACGGAGCTGGCCCGACTGGAGCATTGGACTGATGCGCATTACGACAACGTCGTGCTGACCGTCGAACGTCAGCCAGTCAGCACGCTACGGCCCGATCTTGCCTACTTCCGGGAACGGCTCGCGAAGGCGCGGACACCACACAAGGCATAACGCCCAAGGCTCGCTTCGGCGGGCCTGTTCCACCGCATCTCCATCCCGCCTGTTGTAAACGTCCGCGAGGTAGCAGATACTTTCATCAATGCAAGAATTTGAGCAATTAAATGCCAATCCGAAATATGACTCCGCCCGATGCTGCGTCGAATTTCAGCACTGTTCCAACGACGCGACGGTCGCGCACGAAGCCGTCACGACGATTCCTTCCGCCGTCTCCGCCAAGGTCAATTCGATGAGCGCCCGTGTCCAACTGCGCACGCGCGGCAGCAAGTGGATGAAGATCCGCGCCCGCATCCTTCGACGCGATCCGATCTGCGTGCTATGTGCTCAACAGGACGTTGTGCGCGAGTCCGTCGTCGTCGATCACGTCAAACCGCTCGAACACGGCGGCACCGACGCCGACGACAACCTCCGCGGACTGTGTGCGGATCACCATGACCAGGTGACGCGCCAGCAGTTCGGTCATCGGGAGCGGCGCAAGGCGTTCGGGCCTGACGGCCTGCCGCTCGACGGCAGTTGGTCATGAGCTGTAGCCCCCGGCCCGGGGGGATGGTCGATTTCTAGGGATTCAAAGTCCGGGAAACCGACCGCTCCCTTCGCCTTCATAAACGTGGACAAAAAAGGTAAAAAATGGCTCAACGCGGACGGAAATCCGCCGCATCGATCGTAACGGCGACAGCCGCGCCGGTTGCGGCCGAACAGCGGCTTGCGGCGCCACTCCACCTGAGTGACGGCGAGCGCGCAGTCTGGATGGAGGTCGTCAACGATCAACCGGCGAGCGCGTTCACGGCAACCCATGCGCCGCTGCTGGAAATGTACTGTCGTCACGTCACGAACGCTCGCGTACTGGCCGAAGAGATTTTGAATTTCGAGCGCGCATGGCTCGCGGACGACGATGGCCTGAAACGCTACGACCGACTGCTTGCAATGTCGGAGCGTGAGAGTCGCGCGGCCTCGTCGCTTGCGACGCGACTGCGCATCACGCGGCAGGCCGTCGAGCATCCGACGACGGTAGGTCGTTCACTGACGAACCAGAAGAAGGCAAGGAAACCATGGGAACTCCCCGCGTAAAGCGTGTCTCTCGCGGCGAGCGCAACATCCGATGGATCGAAGAGCACTGCCACATCCCTGAAGGCCGACTCGTCGGGCAGCCCGTCAAGCTCACGAAAGAGCAACGCGGCTGGATCAAGCAAATCTACGACACTCCGACGCGCACGTTCATCCTCTCGATGGCGCGCAAAAACGCCAAAACGGCCCTTTCAGCATTCCTCGTGTTGCTTCACCTCGTCGGCCCAGAGGCGCGGCCGAACAGCCAGCTATACAGCGCAGCGCAATCGCGCGACCAGGCGGCCGTGCTGTTCGAACTCGCGGCGAAGGTTGTCCGCATGTCCGAGGATCTGTCGCAGTACGTCACCATCCGCGACACGGCGAAGGAGCTGCTGTGTCACGACCTCGGCACGATCTACAAGGCGCTGTCGGCCGACGCAGCGACCAAATTCGGGCTGAGCCCCGCACTCACGATCCACGACGAGCTCGGCCAGGTCAAAGGCCCACGCTCCCAACTGTACGAGGCGCTGGAAACGGCGAGCGCAGCGCAGGAAAGTCCGCTGTCGATCGTCATCAGCACGCAGGCCCCTACCGATGGTGACCTGCTCAGCCTGCTCATCGACGACGCTCTCAGCGGTGCCGATCCGCGTCTGAAGGTGGCGCTCTATGCCGCGCCGCTCGACATGGATCCATTCAGCGATGAGGCGATCCGACTGGCGAACCCGCATTTCGACGTGTTCATGAATCGCGAGGAAGTGCGTCGCATGGCGTCGGATGCGAAGCGCCTGCCGAGCCGCGAATCGGCCTATCGCAACTTGGTCTTGAATCAGCGCGTCGAAGCTCGCAATCCGTTTGTCGCGCGCGCAATCTGGACGGAGAACGGCGGCGACCCTGCCGAGTTGGACGGCGAGGACGTTTATGGCGGCCTCGATCTATCGAGCGTGAGTGACTTGACGGCCCTCGTTCTGCTGTCGGAGGCCGGCGACGTTCATCCGACATTCTGGCTCCCAGAGGACGGCCTAGAAGCGAAGGCGCGCGCCGATCGCGTGCCTTACGACGTGTGGGCGCGTGATGGACTGCTTCAGACGACACCCGGCAGCGCCATTGAATACGAGTTCGTCGCCGAATATTTGCGCGGCGTATTCGACCGCTGCAACGTGCGCGCGCTCGCGTTCGACCGGTACAACATGCGATTCCTGAAACCGTGGCTTGAGCGGGTCGGCTTCACGGATGAAGAGTTGAGCCGGTTCGTCGAATTCGGCCAGGGCTTCGTTTCCATGTCGCCAGCTATCCGCGAGCTGGAAGCGCGGCTGCTCGCGCGCAAGCTCCGACACGGCGGCCACCCCGTCTTGCAAATGTGTGCCGTGAACACGGTCGCCGTTTCCGATCCGGCGGGCAACCGCAAATTCACGAAACAGAAGTCGACCGGCCGCATCGACGGCATGGTGGCTTTGGCGATGGCTGTCGGCGTCACGCAACAAAATTCGACAGAATCAGAAACCGAGCCGCAGATGTTCTTCATATGAGCTTGACATTGGCACTTTATGCGTGATAATGACGATATTCACGCAATCAAATGCCAATGGATCAGCAAATTTCGAAATTTATCACCAAGCAAACCGCCCAGGCGTCGAACAAAGCGTTCTCGCGGTTCGCGGTGAAGAACCTCGACGACGGGACGCGGGTGCTCAAGGGCATCGCCTCCACTCCGACGCCCGATCGCGTAGGCGACACCGTCGTTCCCGAAGGCATCCAATTCAAGACGCCTTTCCCGCTGCTGTGGCAGCACGATCCGAGCAAGCCCATAGGCACCGTCAACAAAATGACGGTCACAGCGGCCGGCGCGGAGGTTGAGGCGACGATCGCCCCGCCCGGCACTGCCGCATACATCGATGAGGCATACAACCTCATCAAAGCCGGTTTGGTGCCGGGCCTGTCCATCGGATTCCGCCCTCTCGACGCCGTGTACGACAAGGCGACCGGCGGCTTCCTCATCAAATCCTGCGAACTGTTCGAACTCAGCGCCGTGACGATCCCGGCAAACGCTGATGCGGCAGTTCAATCAATCAAAGCGCATGACAAGTCCCGTGTGGGAGCGCCCGTCGTGCGTTTGAGCACTCCCATCATCAAGGACCATGACATGACCATTGCTGAACGACTTAAGGCTCTCGCGAAGAAGCGAGCGGAACACATCGCACGCAAAAAGGCGCTGATGGATGGCGCTGACGCAGACGGTGGCCGCACGCTGAACGAAGTCGAGTCGACGGAATACGATCAGCTCAACGCCGAGCTGAAGTCGCTCGACGCCCACGAAACGCGCCTCAAGGAACAGCAAGCGATCGAGGCCAAGTCGGCCGTTCCGGTCGCGGGCGGCCCGGCGGCGCACTCGCCCGTCATCGTGACGCCCAACGTCACCAAAGGCACGGCGTTCACGCGTTACGCGATCGCACTCGCGCGCTCGAAGGGCAACCTCATGCAAGCGGCCGAGATCGCGAAGCAATGGAAGGATTCAACGCCGGAGGTTGAGACGGTCCTCAAGGCGGCCGTCGCAGCCGGCACGACGACCGATCCGTCGTGGGCCGCGCCGCTCGTCGAATATCAGAACATGGCCGGCGAGTTCATCGAACTGCTGCGCCCGGCTACGATCGTCGGTCGCATCGAAGGGCTTCGCCGCGTCCCGTTCAATGTCCGCATCCCCGGCCAGGCTACGGGCTCGTCGGTCGGCTGGGTCGGCGAAGGCAAGCCCGCGCCCGTCTCGGCGCTGGCGTTCAACACGACGACACTCGGCTTCTCGAAGGTAGCCGGCATCGTCGCGATCACGGAAGAACTCGCGCGCTTCTCGACGCCGAGCGCAGAAGGCGTCGTCCAGCAGGATCTCATTTCGACCATCAGCCAATTCCTCGACGGGCAATTCATCGATCCGGCTGTTGAAGCCGGCGCGAATGGCCTGTCGCCCGCGTCGATCACGAACGGCGTCAAGGCGATTCCGGCATCAGGCAAGGATGCGGAAGCCGTGCGCGCAGACGTGAAAAAGGTATTCCAGGCGTACATCACGGCCAATCTGTCGGTCGCCGGCGCGGTCTGGATCATGTCGGAGACGACGGCCCTCGCGCTGTCGCTGATGCTGAACGTGATGGGGCAACCGGAGTTTCCGGGCCTGACGATGGCGGGCGGCACGTTCTTCGGACTGCCGGCGATCCTGTCGCAAACGGCCGGCGACAACATCGTACTCGCGAAGGCAAGCGAAATCCTGTTCGCCGACGACGGCGGTGTGACGCTCGACGTGAGCCGCGAAGCGTCGCTGCAAATGGACAGCGCGCCCGTCGCTGGCGCTACAGAACTGGTGTCGCTGTGGCAAAACGGCTTCATCGCCCTGAAGGCCGAGCGCTTCATTAACTGGAAGCGTCGCCGCGTCGAAGGCGTCCAGTACATTTCCGGCGCAGCCTACGGCGACGCAGCGCAAGCGGGCTAAGCGGGGAACGCCATGCAAACCTATGAGGTAGTCGTGGCGTTCCCGTATGCGGGACGCACACGGCACGTCGGCGAGCGGATCGAGGTTGATGATCCGAAGCACGTCGAGCTGCTGATCCTACTCGGGAAGATCCGCGAGCCGGCGGCGAAACGTTCCACGTACAAGCGCCGCGACATGCGGCCGGAGGGTTGATGCGGCTTTTCTCCTGGACGCGGAAAGCCGCTCCGCCCGCTCCGGTCGGCGGAGGCGGCACGATTGCCGGTGTCGTGCGCGAGCCGTTCGCGGGCGCGTGGCAGACCGGTATGGGCGTTGATAGCCGCCACGACCTGCTCGCGTTCTCGGCCGTTTACGCGTGCGTGGATCGCATCGCCTCGGACATCTCGAAACTCGGCATCCGGTACGTGAAGCAGATCGGCAATATCTGGCAGGACGCCAGTGCGCCCCGCTTCACGGGGCCGCTACGTCGGCCGAATCCGTACCAAAATCGAATTCAGTTCGTGAAGGCGTGGCAGGTGTCGAAGCTGCTCGCTGGCAACGCGTATGTGCTGCTCGTTCGCGACATGCTGCGCAACGTGATTGCGATGTACGTGCTCGACCCGACGCGCGTTGTTCCGCTCGTCGCGCCCAGCGGTGCTGTGTTCTATCAGGTGGCCGCCGATCCGCTGCGCGGCCTGCCGGAGAAAGTCACGATTCCGGCGTCGGAGATCATCCACGATCGCGGTATCTGCCCCTGGCATCCGCTCATTGGTGTATCACCGATCGTCGCGGCGGCCGCGGCCGGCACGATGGGAAACCGTATCCAGCAGAACAGCCGGAAGTTCTTCGGCAACATGTCGCGGCCTGGCGGCATCCTGTCCGCGCCCGGCAAGATCAGCGACGAAACCGCAAACCGGCTGAAGACCCATTGGGAAACGAACTACGGCGGCGAAAACGCCGGCCGTTTGGCTGTGGTGGGTGACGGACTGAAGTACGAAACCGTCATGATGACCGCCACGGATGCGCAGCTCGTTGAACAGCTCCGCTGGGCTGTCGAAGACGTGGCGCGCTGCTATCACGTCCCGCTCTACAAGATCGGTGCCGACCCGACCGGCTCGAAAACAGCAGCCAACATCGGCGCGCTTGAACAGTCGTACTACACCGATTGCCTGCAAGCCCCGATCGAAGAACTCGAACTCTGTCTCGATGACGGCTTCGAAGTCCCGGACGGCCAGGGGTTTGACGTTGATGTACGCGGGCTCTTGCGCATGGATCCAGCCGCGCGATATGACGCGCACTCAAAAGCCGTAGGCGGTGGCTGGATGGCCCCGAATGAGGCGCGTGCTGCCGAAAACATGGCGCCGGTTCCGGGCGGCGATACGCCCTACCTCCAGCAGCAGAATTACTCGCTGCGCGCGCTCGCCGAGCGCGACAAGGATCCCGCGCCAAGCAGCACCACGACGACCAGCACGCCTGAATCAAAGGAGCCGACCAATGGCAATTAAACAACTCGTCTCGTTCAATCGCGCACTCTCGCACCTGCGCGTCGAAGCGGGCGAGGATGACTACGCGATCAAGGATCTGATCGACGCGGCCAGCGACATCGTCGTGGACTATCTGAAACTGAAGGAGGTCCCCGACACATGGGCACTCGAAGAAGGTGACACTGCGAGCACCGTGCCCGGCGCGGTGCGCTCGGCTGTCCTCCTAGTGCTTGGCACCCTATACGATGACCGCGAAGGTGCGACCAGCCCGCTCACGCCGGCGGTCGAGTCACTTCTTATGCGCTTGCGCGATCCGGCAGTGGCTTGAGGCTCAATCACAGAGTGATCTGCGCTGATACGCTTTGACGCAGCGCTATGCGACAGCATAGCGGGCTTCTTATATGACCCGTTGCAACGGCACGTGCATTCTGCACGAAACCCGAATACCGACAGCCCATCACGCGGCACCACACAGTTATGGCGTCTGCTGATCCAGGTGGCTAAACAACTCATCCTCCGCTTTCTTTATCAATTTGTCTGCAAGCCCCTGAATGGTCGGATTAAGACGCACGGCCACGTAAAGAACCTTTTCCATGGAACTACGCGATAGGCGGAATGGGGGAGTGAATGCGCGCCCAGCATCCTTCACGTAATGCACCTCCCCATTCTCGACTGCATCCCCGAACTCATCAATATGACTCTTGCGAGCTTCAACTGCGCGCCACGGCAAGTAAGGATTGTCGAGCGCGTTTAGCCTGTCCAGATCCCGCCAAAAATCCTCGTCAGAGTTGTACAGGTTGCGCTTCGCACTTTTCGTATTCACATTGACCTCCAGTCCGGACAACTTTCAATCGATGGCGGATGCCTGATCGACCTCTTCTATGGGAACCATGCCGAACATGTTCAACCAGTGCCGACCGTGCCCCATACTTCGACCGACCGGCAGTAGCTCAGCAAGTCTCAATTTACGCGCCGCATCTGCCCGAGCGCGTCATTACCCAGGCCCTTGAGGAGTGAGGCTGATTCCCCGCATGCGTAAGCTCCCGGCTGCGAGGACACCGTGCCTCTTGCCGGAGATCGCTGTTTACGCTCTGATCATAGCTCCTTCGCTCAATGTACAAGGTGTCACGTGTCCGATCCAATTCAAGCCGCATCCGACGTCGCAAAAGCCACCGAGGAAGTCGCCAAAACAGCAGGACAGGTTGTGGAGGCAACCACTAGACTCGGAACGTTTGTGGCGAGATACATCGGAGGTCCGCTGCAACTTGCGTCAGGAATCGTCGAGGACAAGCTGAAATACATGCGATGGGAGAATCAGGTAGATCTCATGGCACGCGCTGACCGAAAGCTAGCGCAAATCGGATTGCCTTCTCCTACGCGAACAATCCCTCCTAAGTTCGCGGTCCCCCTTCTGCAAGCCGCCTCCTTGGAGGATGACGCAGATATACGAGATTTGTGGGCAACGCTTTTGGTCAATGCCGCCAATGCCGATAGCGGCATAGATCTGAGCGCGGCATACATTTCGATTCTTAGAGATCTCACGCCGCTCGACGCTCGCATACTGCGCACGATATATGCGCTGCCGTTTGGCGAAATGCATCATCAAGGAGTATTCACCGGTTACCTCCCGGAGCGAGCCATTATTTGCCCTGAGGGCGGTCGTAGGTCCTCCGAAAATCCAGAGCCCTCCAATGACGTCCGTCTGTCGCTTGCTAACCTGGCTCGCCTCGGATGTCTCACACTGACGAGAACCATGGGCGGGGGTGAAATGATGGACAGCGTCAATCCAACCTATCTCGGCTCGTTTTTTGTTGCCGCATGCACATTGTCGTGCCGGAGCGACTCAACAGGCTCGTCGGGCTCATAACTCGAAAGTCATAGGTTCAAATCTGATCCCCGCCACCAACATCAAAGCCCGCTCTGCGAAAGCAAGTGGGCTTTTTTGCACGCTGCTGCCGCTACGGCCGAGCACGATGAGCCGTCACTTCACGAGGCTGAAACCAATCGCGAGCGTGCTCACCACCGCAAGTATGGCCGCTCCCCATCCGCATATCTGGCCAGCAATACCGAATCGGTGTCCTGACGTGAGCCGACCGAAGACGTTATCCATCGGCTTCGACAAATCGTGAGTTGCCACGATTCGCTCTTTGATCTCCATAGTCATCTTGTCGAAACGCACAGACGCCAAGTACATGTTGAGAATAGCGAAAGCCACGCCAAAACCGTATCCGAGCAGCGTCGCCCGGCCGATCCATCCAGGCTGAAGCGGCTTGCTTCCAGCGAGTAGTGTTGCCACCCCCGCGAAGCCAGCGGCGTTCAGCACGACAAGGTGCTTGACGGTCTCAAGGTCCCACGTTGCAGACATTTCCGCCAACCTCTCCCACCACTCTTCAAGCGAAGTTCGCAAGGCTTGGCGATGGGCCAATTCTTCCGCCACTGCCTGCGGATCAATCGGGGGTTGTGTAGTCATGCTTCCCAGAAATGTGGAGACTGCGGTTCGCAGCTGCGCTGCCCGGATGAAACACAATGATCGCATTTCCCGCCGGTTTGTTCGGCGGTAATCTTGAGAGCTCGCTCTGCTGGGGGTTGTATTGGGGGTCTTTTTACTTAGAACCACACCCATCCTATTAATGGTCATGAAGATATGAATTCTGTCGGGGGACCAGCAATTTCCCGAAATTCCGCCCCAGCCTGAAAATCGCACCGTCGGCACGCACAGCGTCCGAACGTCGGGTGCCCACGCTCACGCTTGGCCGCGTGTTCCGCCGAAGCCGCGTATGCCGTGCTGTGCCAGCCAATGGCCGCCAGGCCTGAGCCCTGACCGCCCCGTCACCGCATCAACCCCGTCCTGACCTGCGGCATCAGACTCGCATTCGCGCCCGTCACGGCAAACGTCCCCGTCGACGACGCCCCCGCCGGCAGCGCCAGCACACTGCCGTCCGCGAGCCGGTTCGCATCGACGACGATCTGGCTCGACGCGCAACCGTTCGTCAGCAACGAGACCGGCAACCCGGCGATCGACGAGAACGTGTTGCCCGTCACGCTGAAAGAACACACGTTTCCGTACGCCCGGAACCCCGCATATCCGGAACCCGACACGCGGTTGTTCGCCACCGTGACGTCCGACACCGCTCCCGACCAGGTATCCAGCTCGATCGCGCCCTGCTGCGTCGGCTGCAATCCGTTGTTCACGTTCGCGTTCTGGATGTTGGTCACGGTATTGCCCGTGATGACGACGTTCGAAGCCCCGTAGGTTTTCCAGCTGTCCTCCTGCGCGGCCAGAATCCCCGCCGCCTTCTCGACGCCGTCGACCGTATTGTTCGAGATCGTCACCGCCTGCCCGCCGACAACGGTGATGCCGCGCCCCCAAGAATTGCCCGATACCGCGTTATGGTCGATCAGCACGTTGCTGCTCAGGCGGCCGTCGCCGAGATAGCTGACCACGGCGATCAGATCGTCGCCGGTGCCGGTCACCGTATTGTTCTGCACCAGCACGTTGGTCGATCCGTAGGTCGTATGAATGCCGTCGGCCAGCGTCGCCCGCACGGTATTGCCCACGATCGCGATACGGTTGCCGCCGAACACGAAGATCCCGGCGCTCGCGCCGCCCTGGATCGTCACCCCGAGCACCTGAACGTCCGAGCCCGTGACCTCGACCTTGGTCGACTCGGGCGTCGTGAGCCGCGCGGTGCCGGTGCCGGCCAGCGTCACGCCGACGAGCGTCGAGCCGGCGCCGCTCATCACGATCGTCTGGTCGGCGGGATTCGTCGCGGCCAGCGTCGCGCCGTATCCCGAGATCACCGCCTGCGGCACCGTCACGGCAAGCGAATGCCCGACGACGTAGCGGCCCGGCGCGATGACCAGGCGCTGGCCGGCACGCAGGCTGTCGAATGCCTTCTGCAACGCGTCGGCCTGGTCGCTGCCGTCGGCAGCCGGGGAGACCGTCACATCGGCGACCAGAATCGGTTTGGCGCCACTGGACAGCAGAAGCGTCGTGCCGGACGCGGAACCGGCCGGCGCAGCGGTCGGTGCCGGGCTGCCGGAATTCGTCGATGCAGCCGATGCGCCGGATGCAGCGCCGGCAGGTGCGACGGACGATGTCGATGTGCCCGCAACGGTTTGCGATGCCGGAGCCGCGCTGCCGTCACCGCCGCCGCATGCAGCAAGCCAAAGGCACAGCGCGGCAAGCATCGCCTGATCGACCGTACGCATACGAAGTTCCGCTAGCCCAGATTGGCGTCATCGTAAGTACGCTTGATTACTTTGTAAATGAATTCCGCCGTGCGCCTGCAAAACCGTTCGTTATCCTCTTCCATTCATCATCGCGCCATCACGGTGACATGCGGCACACGACGCCATCAAGGACTACCTGATGCAGACGGCGCGCGTCTTCACGCGCCGCTCGAGACCCGCCGGCTGCCTGATCGTGCTATCGGCACTGCATCCGGCCGAGCGCTCGGACACGGTCCGGCAAATGCTGATCGCGATGCGCGAGCAGACCGTCACCGCGTTAGACGCGCGGCTGGGCGAAAGCGTTGCGACCGGAGAGCTCTCGGCACATGCGAACCTCGACGCGATCGCGCGCTACTACGTGACGGTGCAACAGGGGATGTCGATTCGGGCGCGCGACGGTGCGAGCCGTCGCGATCTGGAGGCGGTCGCGCAAGCCGCGCTGGCCGCATGCTGTGCTCGCACACGCGAGCGGCGGATAAAACGGCGGACCTCGGAAAGAAGCCCGCAAGCGAAACCACACGCGACCGTGCAGCGGCAAGCGCCCCTGCACGACCGCGCCGATGCATTACTGCGTCACGGCGTGCTGCACGTCCTTCGACGCATGCCACACGCGGTAGCGCACGTCGAAACCGTCCGGCACGTACACGACGAGCGGCAGGCGGCTGTTGTAGCGCAGCAGCTGGCCGTCGCCGCGCACCTGCACGAAGCGCTGCTGCGGCGCCTGGCCCGGGCAGGCCATCAGCGTCGACGCCGGCCCCTTCACGTCGGTCAGGCGATAGTACGTATAGCCCCAGCCCTTCACGTCCTCGGCGGTCAGTTCCCCGCCGAACCATTGCTGGTTGCAGTCGGTCTGCAGCGTCTTGCCGATCATCAGCTCGACGCGCGCGTCGCCTTCGTTCTCGAGCGCGGGCAGCGCGATCACCGCGCGCTGCTGGCCGGCCGTCGGCTGCGGGAACATCTTGATCGACTCGGCCGGCACGGCAGGCGCCGATGCGGGCCCGGCCGCGCAGGCGGCGGCGGTCGTCACGCAAAGGGCGGCCAGGACGGCCCGGATCGCGAATTTCATCGATGTGCTCCTGAAAAACAAATAGGCCCTGGATGCTAACACTTTCGCTCCAAGACCTTACGGCGCTGTAATTTCACGACACAATTGCATACAGCCGGCGATCCCCGCGCGCGGTACTTATACGGAAACCAACGGAGATCATCATGCTGAAGCTCATTGCTGCCGCCGGCGTCGCCACGCTGCTGGCCGGGTGCGTCGTCGGTCCGGACGCCGGATACGGCTACGGACAGCCCTACTATTCCGATCCCGGCTACGCGTACGGGCCGGCCTACGGGGCGTCGCCCGTGTACGGGACGGTCAACATCTGGGGCGGTGGCGGCGGGCGCGACTGGGACCGCGGACGCCGCGACTGGGATCGCGGACGCGAGGGCTGGAATCGTGACCGCGGCGGCTGGGATCGCGACCGCAGCGAACGCGCCCGTCACGGCGGCTGGGGCCGCGGCGACGGACGCCGCGCCGACTGGAATGACGACGGCGGCGGGCGCGGCCAAGGCAACGGCGGCGGCCATCGCCACTGACGCAATTGCAACCGTTTGTATCCACGCACGGCCCGCGCGAGGCCGATACGAGCCGATAGACGACCGTCAAAAAGCAAGGCCCTCGCATCACCGCGAGGGCCTTTTGTCGTCCGCTCCACCGGAAACCGGGGCGGCCGGCTACGCAACGCCGAACCTGCCCGCGCCTCATGCGCGTGCCCGCTTCTTACCACCCCGCCGGCTGCGCATAGCCGCCCGACACGGGCGCGCCGCACACGTACGCGCGCTGATAACGGTCGTAGCAATAGCTCGGGCCGTCGTCCTGGTATTGCGCCTGCTGGTAGGTCGGATAAGCCGGCTGCTGGTAGGCCGGTGCCTGGTAGTACGTCGGCGGCTGATAGGCCGGTGCCTGATACACGGGCGCCTGATACGCGACGGGCGGATTCATCGCCGACGTCACGATCGCCCCGAGCACCGCGCCGCCGATCAGCGCGCCGATGACGGCGCCCCCGTCGCGGCCATGCGCGGACGCCGGGCCCGCCACGGCGAGCGAACCGGCGAGGACACATACAGCGGCAATCTTTTTCATGATGGACTCCCACGCGAAGTGGTACTGGATGCGATGCATTGTGGCCGCGCCCGGCCGTAATAGATGCAGCAAGTGGTAACGCGCCATTACGGGTATCACGCACGCCGAAACGCGGCACGGCCGTGCTACGATTTTCGGCACACTGGAGACGCCTTCATGCAGCCCGAAACCGCCCGCCGTTTCGATACCGAATTCGCGCCGCGCATCGCGCAGGCGATCGCCGCCTTCTTCGCCGATCACGTACTGACCGACGTCGTCCCGTACGGCGGCCACGGGCAACCGACGCGCGTGCAGATCCGCAGCGCGCCGCACGAGCACGTGAGCGGCTTCGTGCATCCGCTGAACCTCGAACTGACCTGGGACACCGACGAGATCGAACGGTTGATGGAGCCCGACGGGCCCATGCGGTTCGAGCACTATCTGAGCGCGCTGCCGAGGAAGCTGAGCGCATGGGAGGGCGCGCGCGACATCGACCTCGCGTCGCGCACGCAGGCCGACCCGCTCGTGCGGCTCGGCGGCCTCGATTTCGAAGGCTGAACGCGCGCCGGCCGGCGGCGGTGTCGGCGTCGCGCGATTCGGCCCGGTGATACACTCGACCGGCCCCGCGCCGGCGCCGCCAGGCTGGCCGGACCGTCCACCGCCGCCTCCACCCGCAAGCATGGTTGCGCACGCAACCGGCACCCGGGCACGCGGACAACCACGCTTTCGCTCCCGCCATGAACGCCGATACCGGCCTGCCGCTTCCGCAACGCTACTGGGCGATCGTCTGCGTCGCACTGGGCATCACGCTCGCCGTGCTCGACGGCGCCATCGCGAACGTCGCGCTGCCGACGATCGCGCGCGACCTGCACGCGTCCGATGCCGCATCGATCTGGATCGTCAACGCGTACCAGCTCGCGGTCACGATCACGCTGCTGCCGCTCGCGTCGCTCGGCGAACGCGTCGGCTATCGCCGCATCTACATCGCGGGTCTTGCGCTCTTCACCGCGGCGTCGCTCGGCTGCGCGCTCGCCGGCTCGCTGCCGACGCTCGCGGTGATGCGCGTGATCCAGGGGTTCGGTGCGGCCGGCATCATGAGCGTCAACGCGGCGCTGGTGCGCATGATCTACCCGTCGTCGATGCTCGGGCGCGGGCTGTCGATCAACGCGATGGTGGTCGCGCTGTCGTCGGCGATCGGCCCGACGGTCGCATCGGCGATCCTGTCGTTCGCGTCGTGGCCCTGGCTGTTCGCGGTCAATGTGCCGATCGGCATCGCCGCGGTGTTCGGCAGCCTGCGTGCGCTGCCGGCCAACCCGCTGCACGACGCGCCGTACGATTTCCCGAGCGCGCTGATGAACGCCTGCGTGTTCGGCCTGCTGATCATGGCCGTCGACGGGCTCGGTCACGGCGAAAGCCACGCGTACGTCGCGGCCGAGCTGGCCGTCGCGTTCGGCGTCGGCTACTTCTTCGTGAAGCGCCAGCTGTCGCAGCCGGCGCCGCTGCTGCCGGTCGACCTGATGCGCATCCCGATGTTCGCGCTGTCGATCTGCACGTCGGTCGCGTCGTTCACGTCGCAGATGCTCGCGTTCGTCGCGCTGCCGTTCTGGCTGCAGCATTCGCTCGGCTTCTCCCAGGTCGAAACCGGCCTCTACATGACGCCGTGGCCGCTCGTGATCGTATTCGCCGCGCCGCTCGCGGGCGTGCTGTCGGACCGCTATTCGGCCGGCATCCTCGGCGGCATCGGGCTCGCGCTGTTCGCGGCCGGGCTGCTGTCGCTCGCGACGATCGGCGCGCACCCGGGTACCGTCGACATCGTGTGGCGGATGGCGCTGTGCGGCGCGGGCTTCGGGCTGTTCCAGTCGCCGAACAATCGCGCGATGCTGTCGTCGGCGCCGCGCGAGCGCAGCGGCGGCGCCGGCGGGATGCTGAGCACGGCGCGCCTGACGGGCCAGACGCTCGGTGCCGCGCTCGTCGCGCTGATTTTCGGGCTGGCGCCCGACCGCGGTCCGACGATCGCGCTCTATGTCGCCACGGTGTTCGCGGCGGTCGCCGCGGTGGTCAGCATGCTGCGCATCGCGTCGCCGCGCCCCGACGCTGCGGCCTGATGCGGCGACTTCACGCTGCGACCTGACGCCGCAGCGCGCCGCGCCCGCAACTCAGGCAGCGTCGAGCGCGTCCATCACGAAGCGCACGCGCGCCTTCACGCTCACGCGCGGCAGCTCGATCAGCCGATAACCATACGCCGTATAGCAGTCGACCATCGCGTCGTAGGTGCGCACGGCCTCCGCGAAATCCTGCCGGCGCTCGGTGTCGTGCGTGTAGATCTCGGGCCACGGCGGCGCGATGAACACACGCCGGTGATAGCGGAAGCGCCGCGCCGCGGCCTCCGCGTGTGCGGGCACCGCAAGGCCCGTCAGGCGCAGGTAACCGATCACGTCCGGCACGCCGCGATCGAAGAACACGGGCCCGCGCGCGCCTCGCGCGAGATGGTGCGAACGCATCTCCCAGTTCAGCATCTGCTCGGCGAATGCGGCCCGGTCGCGCCACGGCAGCGCCGGGCCGTCGATCGCCATCTGGTCGCGGATCACGCCGCGCCCGGCCTCGTGCGAGCGCGCGAAACCGGTACGCTCGAGCGCATCGAGCAACGTGCTCTTGCCGGAGCCGGGGCCGCCCGTGACGATGAAGAAGCGGGCGGCCGCATCGTCCGCCGCGCCACCCTCCTCCACGCGCTCGGACATCCGCTCAGACATGCGCGGCCCGCCGGCCCGCGCGCCGCGTGACCGACGCGGCCGCCGCGACGCTGCGCAGGTCGGCGACGAACGTGTCGCGCCAGACCGAAAGGTTGTTCTCGCGCAGCCGCGCGAGGTTCGCCTCGTGCCGCGCCCGCCGCTCGGCGAGCGGCATCGACAGCGCGCGCTCGAGCGCATCGGCCATCTGCGACAGGTCGTACGGATTGACGAGCAGCGCGCCGCTCAGCTCGGCCGCCGCGCCCGCGAACTCCGACAGCACGAGCACGCCCGGATCGGCCGGGTCCTGCGACGCGACGTATTCCTTCGCGACGAGATTCATCCCGTCGCGCAACGGCGTCACGTAGCCGACCTGCGACATCCGGAAGAACGCCATCAGCAGATTGCGCTCGTACTTGCGGTTCAGGTACTGGATCGGCGTCCAGTCGAGCTGCGAGAAGCGGCCGTTGATACGGCCGGCCTCGCCTTCGAGCGTCTCGCGAATGCGCTGGTAGGTCTGCACGTCGGAGCGCGTCGGCGGCGCGATCTGCACGAGCGACACGCGCCCCTGCCAGCCCGGCTGGTTGGCGAGCATCCGCTCGAACGACTGGAAGCGCTCGACGAGCCCCTTCGAATAGTCGAGCCGGTCGACGCTCATCACGAGCTTGCGGCCCCCGAGCGCGTCGCGCAGCATCTTCACCGGCTTGCGCGAGCCATACTGGACGGCCGCCTCGGCGATCGCATCCGGATGCACGCCGATCGGATAGGCGGCGACCTTCACGACGCGGCCGTGCGCATGCAGCATCCCGTCGTCGCTCGCCGCGCCGATGCCGCGCCGCTCGATGTAGTCGGTGAACGCCTGCTTGTCGGCGTCGGTCTGGAAACCCGCGATGTCGTACGCGCACATGAACTTCACGAGCTCGTCGTGCGGCGGCACGACGCGCAGCATGTCGGGCGACGGAAACGGAATGTGCAGGAAGAAGCCGATCGGATTCTTCACGCCGAGCTCGCGCAGGCAATGCGCGAACGGCAGCAGGTGATAGTCGTGCACCCAGATCAGGTCGTCGGGCCGCAGCAGCGCGGCGAGCTGCTTCGCGAGCATCGCGTTCACGCGCAGATAGCCGGCGTACTCCTGCCGGTCGAAGCGCGCGAGATCACTGCGGTAGTGAAACACCGGCCAGAGTGTCGCGTTCGAGAAACCGCGGTAGTACTGATCGTAGTCGCGCCGGGTCAGCCCCACCGTCGCATAGGTGACGTTGCCGTCCCGCTGGATCGCCGGTTGCGTGTCGGGCGTACCGACGATCTCGCCGTTCCAGCCGAACCAGACGCCGCCGGTTTCCTTCAGCGCATCCATCACGCCGACCGCGAGACCGCCTGCGCTCGGGCGCGTGTCCTCGCCGGCGGCGACACGGTTCGATACCACGATCAATCTGCTCATGCGGCTTCCCCTCCTCGATTCGATTGAATGACGCGCAGCGCGCGCCAAGGCGGACGCGACGGCCCGAAGGCAGTCGCGCGGCGATTCAGATGTGAGCGATGCAACACGGCGCGCAATGAAATGCGGCAGCGGAATACAGCGGCGACAGCCTCAAGCGTCCTGCTCCTGGCCGAGGTCGCGTTGATAGTCGAGCCCTTCCGGGCGTGCGCCGCCCTGGTTGTGATCGCCGTCGGACGGCGTCTCGTCGGGCGCACCGGCCGGCGCGTCGGTCTGCGGACGCGGGCGCTCGGCACCTGCATCGGGCGGCCGGGGAGAAAACCGTTTCGAACGGCGCATGGCTGGGTGTCTCATATGGCGCGCGGCTCGGAGCCGTCGTAGAAACATTCCATAACAAAACAGTCTAGGTCGCTTCCTCGCACGCCACGGTAACAATTACCTTCAATTTGTAACGTTTTGACCCCGGCTCCGCCATCTGTCCGACAATAGCGCCGCGCGTACGCGCGCGACCCGCCGCCGGCCATTTGTCAAAGCTTTGCAGTTTTCCTATGACCATTGCGAAACAATGACGCGGCAAGGGGGCGCGCATGCGTCGCCGCTCACCCAGACAGGACTTGCACTCAGGGATGAACATGGGTTTCGAACCGCCGCGCCGGGCCACGCCGGCGCGCATCGTGCTGGCCGCGCTCGCCACCGCCGCACTGCTGTCCGGCTGCAACTCGCTGTACAGCGAAGGCGCGACCGCCGGCGCCGGTATCGCGGGCGCCGCGATCGCCTCCAAGGTCACCAACAATGCCGCCGTCGCGACAGGCATCGGCCTCGGCGCCGTCGCCGGTGCGCGTGCGGGCGTCCAGTACACGCAGCGCGTCGCGCACCGCTACACGCAGGAACAGATCGCGAAGGCGGCCGGCCCGCTCGACGTCGGCGGCGTCGCGCCGTGGACGACGCACCATTCGTTTCCGATCGAGGATGACGAACAGGGCCGCGTGACGGTCAGCCGGATGATCAGCATCGGCCCGCTCGACTGCAAGGAAATCGTGTTCGCGGTCGACACGCCCGCGAAGGCCGACAAGGCCGCGCAATCGGCGTTCTACGTCGCCACGATCTGCCGCGACGGTCCCGTGTGGAAATGGGCGTCGGCGGAACCGGCGACCGAACGCTGGGGCGCGCTGCAATGACCGTCGCGATCCGAATCGCCGCGATCGGCGCGCTGTGCGCGGCCAGCGCCGCGCTGTCGGGCTGCGGCTCGGTCGGCGCGGCGAGCGGCGCGCTCGCCGGCGCGGCGACGGGCCTCGTCACGGCGAACCCGGCCGTCGGCGTCGGTGTCGGGATCGCCGTGCAGGCGGCGACCGACGAGGCCGTCAACCGCACGATGAAACAGCTCCATCAGAACCAGCAGGACGCGATCGCGAAGGCGGCCGGCAGCCTGGCCGTCGGCGAAGTGAAGCCGTGGAACGTGAAGAACACGCTGCCGCTCGAAAACGGCGAGGGCGAGGTGCGCGTCACGCGCGCGTACTCGACGGCGCTTGCGCTGTGCAAGGAATTCGCGTTCTCAGTGAAGGACGGCGACAAGGCCGACTGGTATTTCGCGAATGCGTGCCAGCAAGGCACGCACTGGAAGTGGGCGTCGGCCGAACCGGCGGTCGACCGGTGGGGTAACCTGCAGTAACGATGCGATGCGCGACGCCTGGCAGGCGCCGTGCGTGCGGATGCCGGGCCAGACGGCCCGGCTCGACGGCTCAGGACTCGACGTCCTCGAGACTGAAGATTTCGGTCTGGTCGTTGTACGAGAAGATCTCGCCGTAACGACCCCAGTCGATCACCGCGTCGAGCGTTTCCTCCGCCGCGCCGTCCGACAGGAAATCCTCCAGCTCCTGCTCGAAACGCACACGCGGCGCACGATGGCCCGGGCGCTCGTTCAGCACCTTCTTGATCCGCGCGGCGAGCGGCACGTGCTTCAGCAGGTGATCCGCGAACATCAGCTTGCGCTCCTGCGTGCCGAATTCCGCGAACACACGCCCCGGCGGCGTCAGGAACACGTCCCCTTCGCGCACGTCGGCGAAGCCGAGGTACTGCAGCACTTCGGCGATCGGGAACAGGTCGTCGACCTCCAGATGCAGCGTGCGCGCGATTTCCGGCATGTCGGCACGGCCGTGGTACGGCGCCATCGCGAGCGTCTCGATCAGGCCGGCCATCAGGTTGGTCGACACCTGCGGCAGCCAGCT